>JALZNL010000044.1:0-1018 GCA_030857715.1 Actinomycetota bacterium
GATCAGCCGCCGGCGGCTGATCCGCGCCCCGATCTCAAAGATCCGTAACCGCTAGAAGGCCGAAACCTTATACCTCAAAACCTCAAAGCCTTTCTTTCAGCTCGCCGCCATTACCTCCGGCATGAGGTCGCGGAGGAAGCGGCCTGTGTGGGAGCCCTCGACGCGGGCGACGTCCTCGGGGGCGCCGGTGGCGACGATCTCGCCGCCGCCGTCGCCGCCTTCGGGGCCGAGGTCTATGACGTGGTCGGCGGACCGGATCACGTCGAGGTTGTGCTCGATGACGATGACGGTGTTCCCGGCGTCCACGAGCCGATGCAGGATGTGGAGCAGCTTCTCCACGTCCGCGAAGTGCAGCCCCGTCGTCGGCTCGTCCAGGATGTACACGGTCTTGCCCGTGGCCCGCTTCCCGAGCTCGCTCGCGAGCTTCACCCTTTGGGCTTCCCCGCCCGAGAGCGTCGTCGCCGGCTGCCCGAGCCGGACGTAGCCGAGACCCACGTCGCGCAAAGTGTCCATGCGGCGCGCGATGGCCGGGACGGGCGCGAAGAACCCGCAGGCCTCTTCGACGGTCATGTCGAGCACGTCGGAGATGGATTTGCCCTTGTACGTGGCGCGGAGGGTCTCGGTGTTGTAGCGGCGGCCCTTGCAGACCTCGCACGGGACGTAGACGTCCGGGAGAAAGTGCATCTCTATGCGGATCTGACCGTCGCCCCGGCAAGCCTCGCACCGCCCGCCCTTCACGTTGAAGGAGAATCGCCCGGGTTTGTAGCCCCTGATCTTGGCCTCCGCCGTCGAGGCGAAGAGCTGGCGGATGTGGTCGTAGACCTTGGTGTAGGTGGCCGGGTTTGATCTGGGGGTCCGGCCGATGGGGCTCTGGTCTATGTCTATGACCTTGTCCACGTTCTCGATGCCCCGCAATCCCGCGTGCCGGCCCGGACGGTGCTTGCCCCGGCTCACGGCGTTGGCGAGGGCCTTGTACAGGATCTCGTTGACCAGGGTGCTCTTCCCCGACCCCGAGACG
>JALZNL010000044.1:1028-10716 GCA_030857715.1 Actinomycetota bacterium
GTCCACGCCCTTGAGGTTGTTTTCGGTCGCCCCGAGGAGGCCTATGGTCCCGGTCGGCTCGCGGCGCTCCTCGGGGGGCTCTATCCTGCGCCGACGGGAGAGGAAGTCCCCGGTGACGGAGCGCTCTTCGGCCTCGATGTCCTCGACGGAGCCGACGGCGATGATCTCGCCTCCGTGGACCCCCGCGCCCGGCCCCACGTCCACCACGTAGTCCGCCGCCCGGATCGTCTCCTCGTCGTGCTCGACCACGATGAGCGTGTTCCCGAGGTCCCTGAGCCTCTCCAGCGTCGTGAGCAGCCTGCGGTTGTCCCGCTGGTGCAGCCCGATGGACGGCTCGTCGAGCACGTAGAGCACGCCCACGAGCCCGCTCCCGACCTGCGAGGCCAGCCGTATCCGCTGGGCCTCCCCGCCGGAGAGCGTCCCCGCCGAGCGGGCAAGCGTCAGGTAGCCCAAACCCACGTCCACGAGGAAGCCCAGGCGCTCCCGGATCTCCTTGACCACCCGCTCCCCGATGAGCCACTCCCTGGCCGTGAAATCAACCTCCTGGAAGAAGTCCTGAGCGTTCCAGACGGAGAGCCCGGTAAACTCGGAGATGCTCTTCTCCCCCACCGTGACGGCGAGCGCCTCGGGCCGGAGGCGCGCGCCCTTGCACTTCGGACAGGGGACGTGGCTCATGAACTCCTCGATTTTCTCCCGCCGGTACTCGGAGTCCGTCTCGGCGTAGCGGCGCGTCAAGTTACTCACCACACCGTCGAACTGGGTCATGTACTGGCGGCGGCGGTTGTAGCGGTTCTTGTAGGAGACGTAGATCCTCTCCCCGTCCGTCCCGTAGAGGATGAGCTTCTTGTGGTCCTCCGGGAGATCCCGCCACGGCACGTTCAGGTCGACGTCGTACTTCTCAGAGAGGGCGCCCAGCACGCTCCCGTGGTACTCCGTCTGCGTGTTGGCCCACGGCACGACCGCGCCCTCGTTGACGCTCAGGTCCTCGTTCGGCACCACGAGCGCCGGGTCTATTTCGAGCCGGCTCCCGAGCCCGTCGCACCGGTCGCAGGCCCCGTGCGGGCTGTTGAACGAGAACGTCCTCGGCTGTATCTCGGCTATAGAGGCCCCGCAGTTCGTACAGGTAAAGGACTCCGAGAAGAGCATCGACTCGCCAGCTCCGCTACCGTCTTTCTCCACGGTCTCTATCTGGACCAAGCCCTCTGCCAGCTTCAAGGCGGTCTCTATGGAGTCGGTGAGGCGGCGCTCCATGCCGTCCCGGATCACGAGCCGGTCCACCACCACCTCGATGTCGTGCTTGTAGTTCTTGTCGAGCCCGAGGTCCACCGGCAACTCGTGGGTCTCGCCGTCCACCCGCACCCTCGCGAAGCCCTGCTCCGCGAGATCCTTGAACATCTTCCCGTACTCGCCCTTGCGCCCCCGCACGACCGGCGCGAGCACCATGAAGCGCGTCTTTTCGGGCAGCGTCAACACCTTCTCGACCATCTGCTGCGGGGTCGTGGAGGCTACGTGGAAGCCGCAGACGTGGCAGTGCGGGCGCCCGGCGCGGGCGTAGAGGAGCCTCAGGTAGTCGTAGATCTCCGTGACCGTGGCGACGGTCGAGCGCGGGTTGTTGCTCGTCGTCTTCTGGTCGATGGAGACCGCTGGTGACAGCCCGTCGATGTGGTCCACGTCGGGCTTGTCCATCTGGCCGAGGAACTGGCGGGCGTACGCGGAGAGGCTCTCGACGTAGCGGCGCTGGCCCTCGGCGTAGATCGTATCGAAGGCCAGGGAGGACTTGCCGCTCCCGGAGAGGCCGGTTACGACGACCATCTCGTCCCGCGGCAGGGAGACGGTTATGTCCTTCAAGTTGTGCTCGCGCGCCCCCCGCACGACGATCTGGTTATCGGCGATGGGCCATCACCCCTTCTCTCACGACGCTACCGGCAAGTATACGGCCCCCTCTAGGGAGGCCAAAGAACCAGATTACTTTTGACGAAATTTTAGCACCCGCGGCCCGGTTTACGACCGGCCGGTTTGCCATTCCCGCGGGTTGGCCTCACAATGATACAGGCCTGTTACACCGCGTTGCGAACGGAGTTGGCCGTGATCCTGAAAGACTTTTCCCGGGCGCTGTTGGAGGAACTGGGCGCCGACTGCCCGCTGCCCGGCGACCCCTCCAGGACGGTCTCCGGACTCGCCGTAGACGAGTCGCTCAAGGGCTGGCTCGGCAAAGACGAGGCCGCGGTGACGGCGAGGCCAAGCCTGGACGACGAATTTCTCCGGGAGGTCGCCGCGGGCGGCTCCCCGGCCGTGGTCTGGCGGTCCGAAGGGAAGGTGCCTCCGGAAATCCTGGAGCGGGCTTCCGCCCTCGGATTGGCACTCTTCGAACTCTCACCGGACGTCCCGCTGCGGCGTCTGAACGCGCTCTTCGGGGGAGGCGACGCCCTCCTGCTACTCTCCCACGGCGCGGGCAGGGCGTTGCTTGAGGGCGCGGGGGGCGAGTCTTCCGTCGCGGAGACCGCCGCCCGCGTCTCGGGGCTTCTCGGGCGGTCCGTGGTCATAGAAGACCGGGTGGGGCGTCTGATCTCCTCGGCCCCGAACCCGGCTAACGGCGGACAGAACCCGCTGCGGGACCTCCTGGAAGAACGCGCCTTGCGCGCCTCGCGCTCCTCTGGCGTTGACGAGACCAGGCGCGAGCGCCGGGACCGCTACGCCCGGCTGCCGGACGGCTACCTCTCCGTTCCCGTCGAGCGGTGGCGTGTCGAGGACCACGAGCTCTTCTGGACGCCCATCGGCACCGGCGCCCCGGCAGGCTACCTGTGGGTGGACCTTGAAGGCGAGGCCCTGGGGCCCGAGGACGTCGTCCTCCTCTACTGGGCCAGGCGCGTCCTGGAGACGGAGCTTGGCAAGGATCGCGTGCGGCTTGAGACCGAGCTCGGCGTGAGGGGCGACTTCGTGGACGATCTGGTCAAGGGTCACTACGGCTCGGTGAACCTGCTGCTGCAGCGGGCGGGGTACCTTGGGGCCGACCTGGCCGAGGGCGCGCTAGTCCTGATCGTGGACATCGACGACTTCGCCCGCTACCTGGAACGCCGCAAACCGAAGGAGCCCGCCATCCAGGAGCTCAAACGCCGCCTGGCCGAGGCCGTTCGCATGCAGACCCGCCAGCTCTTCTCGAACTTCCTCCTGGGACCGCGCTCGGACAACGTCATAGTCTTCCTCGGCTCCTCGGAAGACACCACCCCCCAGGACCTGCCCGAGAAGGCGCAGCTCCTGGCGAAGGGCGTGCAGCGCTACGTCAAGGGCCTTCTCCCGGACCTGACGATCTCCGTCGGCATCGGCCGCCACAAGACGGACCCCGCCCTCCTCCCCGACGCCTACTCCGAGGCGGAGGTAGCCCTGGAGATAGGCCACCGCATCCACGGCCCCTCCGCCGTCTCGACGTTCGAGGGCACCGGCACCTACAAGCTCCTCTTCCGCGTCCTCCAGGAGAACCCGGAAGAACTCGAATCCTTCTATCAGGAGACCCTGGAGCCCGTCGTCCGCTACGACTCCCGCTACAGCACCGAGCTCGTCCAGACCCTCGTCACCTACCTCGGCAACGACGCCTCGACCGTCCGTACCGCCTCGGACCTCTACGCCCACCGCCACACCATCCGCTACCGCCTCGACCGCGTCGGCGAGCTCACCGGCCTCGACGTGGACAAGAGCGAGGACCGAGAACGCCTCACCCTGGGCATAAAGGCGATGCAACTCCTCGGCCGCGTCCCCGAACGACCCACCAGCTTCGCGGATAGATAGGTTCGAGGCTTTAAGGCACAAGGTTTTAGGTTCTAGGTAGGCAGTGGGCGGCGCAGCAGTGAGGACGAAACGCCGCCCGCGGCCCTTCCTAATGCCTCGAACCTCGCGCCTACTTTGTACATTCGCCGCAAGGAGGGCGCCGCGCGGCTGCCTCATCTTTGTACATTCGGCTAAAGACCCTTTCCGGGGCGGTGCATAGACTATGTTCCGTGAGAACATACTCCCGTTTCCTGAGGAGGGACTTTGCGGCGGTTAACAATCTTCATGCTGACGACGATGATGCTCATGCTGGCGGTGCCGGCGCTGGCGTTCGCGCAGGACGCGCCCTCGACGGCGGAGCTATCGCTGGCCATGGACACCATGTGGGTGGTTATAGCGGCGGTGTTGGTGCTGTTCATGCAGGCCGGGTTCGCGATGCTTGAGGTCGGGTTCTCCAGCATGAAGAACGTCGGGAGCGTGGTGGCCAAGATCCTGGTCAACCTCTCGATAGCGGCCCTGCTCTTCTGGGCCGTCGGCTTCGCCATCACGTTCGGCACCGGCAACGCCATCTTCGGGACGCAGGGCTGGTTCCTCGCGGTGCCGGCGGGTCAGGTCAACGAAGTCTACGCCGGGCTCTCGTGGACGCAGGTCCCGCTCTCGGCCAAGTTCCTCTTCCAGGTGGCCTTCTGCGCCGTCTCCCTCGCCATCGTGTGGGGCACGATGCTGGAGCGGACGAAGTTCGCCGTCTACGTAATCTTCGCGGTCGTCTTCGCCGGGCTCCTGTACCCGCTGGTGGGGCACTGGATCTGGGGCGGCGGCTGGCTCACCGAGCTCGGCATGCAGGACTTCGCCGGCTCGACGGTCGTCCACCTCTCGGGCGCCATGGCCGCGCTTGCCGGAACTCTCCTTCTCGGCCCCAGGCTCGGCAAGTACGATGACGAAGGCCGCCCGGTCACCATCCCAGGCCACAACATGCCGCTCGCGGTCCTCGGCGTCCTGATCCTTTGGGTCGGCTGGTACGGCTTCAACGCCGGCTCCACGATGGCGGCCAGCACCCAGGTCGCCGACATCGCCCTGACGACGACGCTCGCGGCGGCGGCGGGCGTGCTCGGCGCCATGAGCATGAGCTACATGTACCGCAAGAACATCGACGTTGGCATGGGCGGCAACGGCGCCATCGCGGCCCTCGTCGCCATCACCGCCCCCTGCGCCTTCGTGGCACCCTGGGCCTCTATCGTCATCGGCTTTATAGCGGGCGTCATCATGTACGCGACGCTGGTCTTCGTGGACAGAATCGGGGTTGACGACCCGCTCGGCGCCATCGCGGCCCACGGTATGGGCGGCATCTGGGGCACGCTTTCGGCCGGCCTCTTCACCACGCCAGAACTGGCGGCCATCGGTCGGCCCGGCCTCTTCTACGGCGGCGGGTTCTACCAGCTCGGCATCCAGGCCCTCGGCATCGTAGCCTGCGGCGGGTTCATCTTTCTTGCCTCGCTCGCGGTCTTTGCCGTCCTCAAGGCCACCATCGGCATCAGGGTCAAGCCGGACCAGGAGCTCGACGGGCTGGACATCCACGAGCACGGCGTCTTCGGCTACCCTGACCTCGTCGCCACGGATTACCAGAACGGCAACGGTCACAGGAGGACTTCCAAGCCGGTGAAGGGCGCCACGGAGGGAACCGCGTAGAGAGTAGGTCTCCGCACCGGCCGGGGCGCGTTTCCCGGCCGGTGCTTTTTCGCGCCCGCCCTTCCGCGGGCGGAGTTCTGTATGCTGGAATGAGGAGCTAACCCAAAAAGGCACGGAGGGCAGTTTGGAGGCACCCATAACGCAGGCCACGGCGCACAACAACACCATCGTCGCCGTCTTCGCCGACCGCGTCGAGATCAGGAGCGGGTGGCAGTCTCAGAACGTCGAGTCCTTCAACCTCAGGGAAGTCGCCATCGTGGCGACGAAGGGCCTCGTGAACGCGACGCTCAAGCTGGAGACCAACAAGGGGCGCGTCCTGGAACTGACCCGGATGGCCCTCCCCGACGCCCGCAGGGTCAAAAACACCATAGAATCCCAGAAACGCCTGGCCGGCCTCTACGAATAGCTCACCCTATCTCACCCCCACGCTGAAATCCTAGAACGCTTCGCCGCCGGGGCGGTCTCGCCGTCTACCCTCACCGTCCTCTCTTCATCCCGAGCAGCCGACGAGGTTGGAGCAGGCGAACGAGATCGCCCCGGCGTCGCCCCGGCGTCGCCCCGGCGTCGCCGCCCAACTCCTGCCCCGGCGAAAACCTGCCGGACCGCAGGACCGCCATCGACGCGCCCGCTACCAGGAAACCGTGGCTGATTCAGGCCAGGTCTTCGGACCCCAACGTCACGGGACGCAAGTCCGGGAGCAGGGGAAGGAGCCTCACCCCGCCCACATCCCACTCGCTAAACTTACATTGTATATTTACGATGTAAATATACTATCTATCCTGTAAGCTGTCAACAAAGGCTTAGGAGGTTGTCCGATGGTAGAGGCGAAGAGGCGGCCGTTGAGCAGGCGGCGGGTGTTGGAGGCGGCGGTGCGGTTCGCCGACCGCGAGGGGTTGGAAGCGTTGAGCATGAGGAAGCTGGGGGCGGAGCTCGGGGTGGAGGCGATGTCGCTGTACAACCACGTCCCGAACAAGGACGCCCTGCTCGACGGGATGGTAGAGGTGTTGTTGGGGGAGTTGGAGGTTCCGTCCGAGGAAGATGGATGGGAGGGGCGCGTCAGGGAGGCGTACCGGGGTTTCCGGCGACTCGCGCGCAGGCACCCCAACGTCTTTCCGTTGCTGGTCGTCCGGCCGCCGGACACGATGGACGGGGTCTGGCTCGTGGAGGAGTTTCTGAAGACCATGCGGGGGGCAGGGTTCGACCCGGCGACCGCGTTGTACGCGTTCAGGACGCTCTCCGGGTACGCGATGGGGTACGCGATGGCCGAGATCCGGGGCTTCGCCATGGAGCCGGGTGGGGACAGGGCCGGCGCGGCGGCCCTGCCGGCCGAAGAGTTCCCCCACCTCTCCGGGCTCGAAGGCCGGCTCGGCGAGGTGGACCGCGACGCCGAGTTCGAGTTCGGGCTCGATCTCATCCTGGGCGGGCTGCGGGAGAGGCTCTGAGCCTCCGGGTCTCTCCGGGACTCAACGCCTGGGCGACGTTGAAGTGAGGCGCCTTCTCGGCCGGCGTCCTGTGCTCTTCTGTCTGGCGGTGACGGTCGCACTATTCGTCCTGACGGCGATTAGCAGGATCTCCTTCCCCCGGTCGCCCGTCAAGAACATAGAGCGGCTGCCGCAGAAGGCCTTCGAGCCGCCGGCGGGCCTCGACCGCGTCGTCTCCGACCTTAAGAGCCCCGACGTGCTGTTCTGGGGGCTCGCGATGCTTCTGGCCGTCGTCCTGTTGCTCTGGACGGGCCTGGGGCGCGAGGCGGGCTTCAACCGGCCGATCGTGAAGAACCTGCGTCTCCTGTGGTTCCCGCTCTTCGTCGGCGCCCTCACGCTAACGGGGGGTGTGTTCGTGTCGGGCTTCGACGCCCTCACGTCCACTTTCCTGGTCGTGCTCGTCGCGGTCTTCGCCGAGGAGCTTCTTTTCCGCGGCCTTCTGTGGCGGGTGCTCGTGCCGGGGGGGCCGGTGGGGACCATGATCCTGACCTCCCTCCTCGCCGGCACCCTGGCCCTCGGCAGGGCCGCCACCGACGGTCCCTGGCCCGAGGCCGTGCGCCTGACCGCCCTGGCGGTCTGCGGCGGCTTCACCTACGCCGCCCTCCGCTGGCGGACCGGCTCCCTCTGGCCCGTCATCGTCGTTCACGCCGCCTTCGCCTTCGCCGTGGACATCTCCACCCTGGGAACAGTCACCTACCCCATCCTGATGCTCCTCAGCACCCTGGGCTTCATCTTCTACGGCCTCTTCCTCCTCCGCAACCGACATGTACGGGCCGACGGCGGCCTCGCGGGGTCGAAACCGGCGCGCGTGAGGTAGCGGACGTTCGGAACAATCTCGCGCAACCGGACCACATTCCCGCCGCGATCGCCAAAGACGAAACGGCTGAGACATTAGACGACTCCTCACAGCGTATGTTTGAGTGTTTTTGCTCTAGATCAGTATGAGCTACTCGCCTGACCAAGCCAATTCCGGGTACTCCTTTTTGAAAGCGGTAAGCTCATCCCTGAGTTGGTGTAGCGACTCGACGAAGAAACCTTTCACCGCCGCGATGTGGTCTTCCTCCGAAAGCAAGCTGGCGAGACTCCTCGTGCGTACCACGTTGGCCCACGCGCTGGGATCACTCAGACCGTAGCCTTCCCACTCCTCAAGAAGCGAGATCCTCTTCATGGCGGCAATCGCCATCTCCCTTCCCGTAGATCTTGGCGACGTCTCCAGTTGGACGATGGCCGCAGGGTAGCCGTCCGAAGTACGCATCTGATAGCCTACGAAGCTGGTAACATCCCACGCACGCAAACTCGCAATGGTTATATAGCGTCCATGAGCTCGTATCTGCTGAAGCGGTTGCTGGGTGCTGGACCGGCTCCCAGCGAAGGACTCTAGCTCCGCTTTCACCTCGTCGGCGAGCGTTTCGTCCAATATCTCTATAGCTCTAGGCACACCCGACAAGGCCATAAGATCTGCAGTCGAAAATCGATGGCGCCTAGCCATGCCCTGTTCTTCCATGAAGACCATTACCTCCTCAACGAGTGCGTCCTTCTCGACGATTCGAAGAAACCGATAGAAATCGTGCCACCGAACCTGTTTGAAGCCAACTTTCCCATCCGTACGCGCTAGGATCAAATTCTCGTCCTTCGGATCGAAGGCGCGAGTTGCATATACGAGAGTCTTTTTCGCGCCCTCCATCTTGTCTAAATGCTCGGCGTATCTTCTGAGTTGGTCCTGACCTTCCTATGAGCCGATTTTGGACTCGATCATCACGATCTCGATCATGCCGTCCAAGACAAGATTCTCGTTCGTATGATGGATTGTCAGCACTAAATCGGGCCGGCTTCCGAAATCGTGCTCGTCGAGCGGCAAGAAGGTCTTCTGTGTCGCTACGCGAATGTACCTATGACCTCCTGGAGTAGTCGGGGTGAATCCGGACATCTCCCGTGATGACCTCGCCGGCCTGATCGAGGCCTCGGCCGTGCCGATCCCCGCGACAGCTCATCGCCGCCATCACTCGGAGGCCGGCGACTTCTCCAGGTGGGGCCGGCAGGGCGGTCTCGCGACGCTCATGCTCTACGGCCGGCCGTGGTTCTCGCTGCTGGGCCGCAGGCGGTGGGGGAGGGTCGGCGCCGAGGCCCTCGCCCGCCACCGGGCGGAGCGGCTCGGCACGAAGACGGGAGCGGCCTGATGGCCGCCCCGCTCTTTCCACTAGGTCACGTGGTGGCGACGCCCGGTGCGCTCCGGCTCTTGGCGGACGCTGGCGTGCCCGCGCCTGCTTTGCTGGACCGGCACGTCTACGGCGACTGGGGCGAGATAGGCTCCGAAGATGCCCGCGAGAACGAAGTTTCCTTGCGCCATGGTTTTCGGATTCTCAGCAGCTATCCCGTGGGCAATGATCGCATCTGGATCATCACGGAGGCAGATCGCTCCTCGACCTGCATGCTGCTACCCAACGAGTACTGACTACCTGCGATGGGCGGCGCGGTGGATCGGGACACCGCGCCGTCCACCGTCGAGCCGATTTACTGCAACCGGACTGCAACCTGTTCTCTCGCGTCTCGATTAGGGCCGACCTTTGACCCAAGGAGGACTAACCTTTCGTCTGTCAGGTGAGCTCGGGGGCTCCTTTGGGACGGCTACGGCTCCAAAGTCCGAGTAGGCGCCGGTGACCGTGCAGGCGAGGACGGATTGGATCATCTGCGAAAACTACCCCTGACGCACGGCTGTTCCCCGAAGACACGCTCGAAGTGCGGGTCGAGGACCGATAGAT
>JALZNL010000395.1 GCA_030857715.1 Actinomycetota bacterium
TCCCCGCCGCGCCCTCCCGGGAACCTCGGATGGTTCGAGGCGTTACCCGATGACCTGCACGTCCACGTAGTCCGTGCCGGTGTAGGTCAGGCCGATCTCCTCGGCCGCCACCGCGGACAGGTCGAGCTCCCGACCCCCCACGTACGGCCCGTGGTCGTTGACCACGACGACGGTGGAGTACCCACCGTAGCTCACGAGCAACTCGGTCCCGAACGGGTACTGTAAAGAGGCCGCCGTGTAATCGGTGTACGGGTCGAAGACCTCACCGCTCGCGGTCAGGTTGCCCTCGAGACCAGGCCCGTACCAACTCGCCAACTGCGTGTCCGCCGCGGCGTCATCCTGCAGGGCAGCCAACGAAACTATCATCACACCGGCCACCATCATCATCTTGAGAAAAGACTTCAAGGAGTCCCCCTCTTGATCGCTTGCACAACAAGCCTGTGACCCTACTAGCCAGAGTCAAAGTTACAAGCCAGCACAAGCTGTTTCATATTCGATTTTGTGAATGGGTTACATACCCTTATAGGCTACGTACGCGGAAAAAGGTGCTACATGTTGTGGTTTAACGGAGATTTTAGCGACGGGGTTCTAGCGACGGGATTCTAGCGACGCTCGCCTGCGCGGCGGCGAAACCTTCTGGGGGCTAGATCATGCCCCGGTAGCGTTCGGCGCGGGCCTCGAGCTCGGGGACTTTGCGGTCGGCGCGGCGTTGGGCGCCGCGGGGCATGGTCCCGGAGGCGGCGAGGCGGAGGTAGGCTTCGCAGACGCGGAGGGCTGATGCGGGGTCGCGGCGGCGCTCGTGGAGGGAGGCGAGCCTCTCGTAGGGGTGGTTGCCCACGAAGCCTGCGGCGACGCTTCTTTCGTAGAGGTCTACGGCGCGTTGGGGGTCACCGTTCTGCTCGGCGCGCTCGGCCGCCTCGTTGCGTTGCATGGCGGCCTCGAAGCCCCTCAAGGGGTCGTGTTCCGTCCCGATCCTCCCGCGCTCCTCGGGGTCGAGGCCGTAGAGCGGTTCGGCGGGTTCCGCGGGCCGGGTCTCCCCGCCGAAGATGCTCCGCAGGCGCCTCAGTACCAACGAAATGCCCTTCTCTCGGCGTGTACGTAGAGTATAGCCGCGAGGGCGAAATCTAGACCCGTCCGTAGGCGTCGCCCGCGGGCCACCGCCGCCGCCAATACGGGCCGCTGTGGCCCTGGACGTCGGTCACCCGGTAGGCTGCTTTTTTGTTCGACGCCCGAGGCCCCGTAGTCTTCCCTGGTCCGTTCGAGCCCTGGGCCGCGTCCGCGACGTCGAAAACCCGGATTCGGTGCGGCAGGTTGCGTGTGCGCTTCGGACGGTCTCACTTGCACCCGCGTCGGTGAGCAAGGAGCCGGGGTATGGTGGCCCCGGCTTCCAAAATCTTCTCTCTACTTATCGTAAGCGCCCTCGGCCACGATCCCCCGGACCTGCTCGTCGTTGAGCTGCATATCGGGGTGATCCCGATCCACGTGTTCGCGAGCCTGCCCGTACAACTCCTCGTCGTCGTTGGCCTCCAGGTGCTTGCCGCACTCACAGTCGAGCGCCCTCATACGCTTCGCCTCCTTTCCCTGCGCTCCCCTACGGAGCATTCGTAACTATAGTAATAAACTTTCGGAGACGATTCTACTCTTTGGGGCTCTCTCTTCCGCGGTCGGGCGAAAAGGGTGGAAGGATCGTAGCTTCGGGCACTGAGAGAGCTACGCGCGGCGGGCCCGTCCTCTCTCGAGGCAGGGTCTCCGTGTGCTTTAATCTCCTCTCGCCGAAACCTGGAGGAGGGAGCGCTTTGGGCTACGAGTTCGCCCGCTATCTAAAGGTCAGGGGCGCGTGGGGCGCGGGCTGGTCCCCGGACGGCCGCAGGGTGTCTTTCCTGACGGAGGTCACGGGCGTCCCGCAAGTGTGGGAGGTCCCCGCCGGAGGGGGCTGGCCGGAGCAGCTCACCTTCCACGAGGAGCGCGTCTCGGGCGCCGAGTACTCCCCGACAAAGGACGAGATCCTCTTCGGCATGGACGCCGGCGGCAACGAGATCTCCCAGCTCTTCCTTCTCGGCGACGGCGGGGAACGGGATCTGACCCGGGACCCGCAGGCCATCCACTACTCCGGTGGTTTCTCCCCGGACGGCGCACGTATCGCCTTCACCGCCACCCGCCGCAACGGCACGGACTTCGACGTGTTCGTTCAAGACGTGCCGGACGGAGATCCAAAGACCGTATGGGAGGTCTCCGGCTACCATACCGTATCGGGCTGGAGCCCGGACGGCTTGTTCCTGATCGTCGCCCGCCACCGCTCCAACACGGACAACGACCTCTATAAGCTGGACCTCGAAAGCGGCGAAGCGACGCTGCTCACGCCCCACGAAGGAGAAGCCCGCTTCCGCTCCCCCAACGTCACGCCCGACGGCCGCGCCGCCTACCTCGCCACCGACCGCGACGGGGACTTCGTCAGGCTCGCCCGCCTGGACCTCGCCACGCTCGACGTCGAGTACCTGACCCCGGACGACCACGACGTCGAGGAGGTCGAGCTCTCCCGGGATGGGCGCCTCCTCGCCGTGACCCGCAACGTGGGCGGCTACTCCAACCTGTTGCTCTTCAACGGCCGCGGCGGACGAATGCCGGACCCGGAGGTGCCGCGCGGCATCGTCGGCGGCCTCACGTACGCCCCCGACTCGAAGGGGCTCGCCTTCACGCTCGTCGGCCCCACGCGCAACCCCGACGTCTGGACCATGCAACTCCCGGACGGTGAGGCGCGGCGTCTGACCCGGTCATCCACGGCCGGGATCCCCGCGAAGAGCTTCAGGGAGCCGACAATTGTGCGCTACCCGAGCTTCGACGGGCTTGAGATACCAGCCGTCTTCTACGAGCCGGAAGAGAGCAACGCCCCGGTCGT
The DNA here is from genome assembly GCA_030857715.1 of Actinomycetota bacterium. Next base: position 2,897 of record JALZNL010000395.1, read on the forward strand.
CGTGAACGTTCACGGCGGGCCGGAGAGCCAGTCGCGCCCGACCTTCGCGCCCGTCACCCAGTACCTGCTGGGCCGAGGCCACGCGGTCCTGCTGCCGAACGTGCGCGGATCGACCGGCTACGGCAAGGGTTACACCCACCTCGACGACGTCGGGCTCAGGATGGACTCCGTAAGAGACCTCGCCCACGCCGCGTACTGGCTCGGGGAGAGGGGGCACGAGAGGATCGCGGTGATGGGCGGCTCCTACGGAGGGTTTATGGTGCTGGCCGCGCTCACCGAGTACCCGGACCTGTGGAGCGCCGGGGTGGACATCGTCGGCATCGCCAACCTCGTCTCTTTTCTGGAGAACACCGGCTCCTACAGGAGGGCGCTCCGCGAGCCCGAGTACGGCTCTCTGGAAGAAGACGGGGACTTTCTACGGTCCATTAGCCCCATCCACAAGGCGGACCGCATAACCGCCCCGCTCATGGTCGTCCACGGCAAGAACGACCCGCGCGTGCCGGTTGGCGAGGCCGAGCAGATAGTAGAGAAGGTCCGCGAGAACGGTGGCGCGGTCGAGTACCTTCTCTACGAGGACGAGGGC
>JALZNL010000045.1 GCA_030857715.1 Actinomycetota bacterium
CGTACCGCCCGGAACCTCTCCAGCATCGAGTCGTAGGGGAGGTCCTCGTCGCGGCGGGGGTCCTCGAAGATCCACGAGAACGTCGTGCCCACGCCAGGGAAGGTCTTCGGGCACCGCTCCTCGGCCCGGGCGCACACGATAATTAGGTAGTTGAAGTACTCCTTGCCCATGTAGGTCGAGAGGCCCTTGGGACGCTGGCCGGAGATGTCTATGCCAACCTCCCTCATCGCCTCGACCGCGCACGGGTGGATCTCATCCGTGGCCTCGAGGCCCGCGCTCATGACCTCGAAGCGGTCCCCGGCCAGGTGCCTCAAGAACCCCTCGGCCATCTGGCTCCGCGCGGAGTTCTGGGTGCACAAAAACAGCGCCTTCTGCTTCCTCACGGCCCCGCTTGCGGTCTCGTTCATCGGCTCATCCTCCTTTGCCGTTTGCCAGGTCGGCCCCCATCAGGTCCCTCAAACGGTCGCGCACGGACCGGAAGACCGCCAGGCGTTCCTCCTCCGTCCCGTCGGCCGCCGAGGGGTCCGGCAGCGACCAGTGCAGCCTCCTCTTCGCCCCCGGGAAGAAAGGGCACGCCTCGTTGGCCTCGTCGCAGACGGTCACGACGTGGTCGAAGGACTCCCCGAGGTAGCGGTCCAGGGTCTTGGACTCCTGGTCCGATACGTCGATGCCGATCTCGGCCATGACCGAGACAGCCTCAGGCCTGACGCGCGTGGCCTCGAGACCCGCGCTGAACGCCTCGAAGCGGTCCCCGGCGAGGCTCCGGAGCAAACCCTCGGCCATCTGCGAACGGGCGGAGTTGTGGGTGCAGACGAAGAGCGCCCTTTGCTTGCCCGAAGCTTCGTCCGTCGCGGCTTCGCTCCTCTCCACTACGGGACCTCCACCGGCTTCGGGGTGCCGCCCGCGCGGAGTTGGTCGGCGAACTCGTCGGGGAGCCCGCTCGCCAGGACGCCCTCGACCGACCTCTCCAGGTCGTACTCCACGCGCACGAACCGAACGTCCCCGATCTCGTCCTGAGCGTCGACGAGGACGTAGCCGGCCCTCCAGTCGCCGTCCTTGGGCTTGCCCACGGAGCCGGTGTTCAAGAAGCGGACGCCCCCCACCTCCCGGGTCCAGGGCTTGTGGGTGTGGCCGAAGGCGATGAGGTCGCCCTCCTTCAGGCCCGCGGTCTTCGCCATCTTCTCGCAGAAGGAGTCGGAGCGATCCTCGGTCCAGTAGAGGGTGTTGAGGGTGGGCGAACCGTGGACGAGCGTGATCTGGGGCCGCGAGGTGTGCCCCCCGCGCGGTCTTACGTCAATCTTGAAGGGCAACCCGCCGAGGTAGGCCTTGGTCTGCGACGAGACGTGGACCCTCGTCCAGCCGTAGCTCATGTGCGAGAGCTCCTCGGCCCGGGGGCTGTCGGCCTTGCAGCCGCAGTGCTTGTAATCGTTGGCGACGGTGGAGTCGTAGTTGCCGCCGATGCCGCCGATGCCACGCCCCCGCACGAGCGCGACCACCTCGTCCGGCCACGGGGCGTACCCGACTAAGTCCCCGAGATGGTAGACCACGTCCACGTCCCCGCGGGCGTCGATGTCCGCCAGCACCGCCTCAAGCGCGGGGAGGTTCGAGTGGATGTCGGAGATAAGGGCGTACTTCACGTGTTCCTCCGCTCGGCCGGGTTACGCATCAAGAAGATCTTATGCGTTTCGCGCGAACTCCGGGTTAAACGCCGGTTAAAACTTACGGGCATCGGCAGGGGCATTGAGGTAGGCGGCGGTCTCGGCGAGCAGGCCGCGGGTGGCGTCCCGCCTCAGCGAGTAGAAGCTCCACTTGCCGCGCTTCTCTTCCGTGACCAGGCCGGCGTCCTTGAGCTTGCGGAGGTGGTAAGAGACCTTCGACTGGCCCATCTCGAAGAATGCCTCGAACTCGCAGACGCAGATGCCGGCGTCCTGGTCCTCGGCCGGGACGCCGCAGTCCGGCAGGCTGCAGCACCCCCTCCCCCCTGCCATCATCCCCAGCATCCTGACCCGGATGGGGTCGGAGAGGGCGCCCCCGAGAGCGACGAGCCGTCCCACCCGTGGTTTGTCGTCCATTCCCCCCGAAGCGCGGCCGTTCTCCGAAACTACGCCAAGGGTCTGTTCCGGCATCGGCTACCCCACTTCCGGTTTGCTTGCGCGGACGAAGGCGCTGGCGGCCGGAACTCTTCGGAGGGCGTCGCGCTTCTCTTCGGTGTCCAGGCCCTCTATCGTCTCGGGATCGTAGACGTTGGTGACCTCCACGGAGACGTCCTCGAAGCCGGCCGCCGCGAGCAGGCCTTCGTACGCTTCCCTCTCCAGCGCCCCGACGACGCACCCGGTCCAGAGGCCCACCGTGTCGAGCACTTCTTCGGGGAGATCCTTCTTGTTGCCCAGAAAGACCACGTCGGAGACGGCGAAGCGGCCACCGGGCTTGAGCACCCTGAACGCCTCGGAGATGACGCACGGTTTGTCGGTGGAAAGGTTGACCACACAGTTGCTTATGATGACGTCCACGTGCGCGTCGGGCAGCGGAACCGCCTCGATCTCACCCTTCAAAAACTCCGCGTTCTCGATCCCGGACTCGTCCCGGTTGCGGCGGGCCAGCTCCAGCATCTCGTCGGTCATGTCCAGGCCGTACGCCTTTCCTCCAGGCGCCACCCTTCTCGCCGAGAGCAAGACATCGATCCCGCCACCACTCCCGAGGTCCAGGACGACCTCACCGGGTGAAAGATCTGCCAGCGCCACCGGGTTCCCGCAACCGAGCGAAGCCTCGGCGGCCAGAAGCGGCAACTCCTCCCTCTCCGACTCCGAGTAACTCTTCCCCGAAAGATCCGAGACCCGGACAGCCGTGTCCGCCCCCGAACCACACCCGCAAGAAGACCCGCAACACGAACCTTCGTTTCCACCCCCGGCGGCGGTGGCGAGCTCCGCGTACTTCTCCTTGACACGGTCCCGCAGATGGTCGGCCATGATCGCCTCTCCTTTGTCGAATCAATATTTGTTGATATTAGTGTATGGCGCACGGTCGTGTCCTGTCAAGAGAGGGCGGGCTCCTGCGTCCTTTTCGGTGCGGCTTCGTCTGTAGGTGTGAAGAAGAGATAAAGAAAGGACGAGTCGTGGATGATCTAATGCCGGTCGAACGTCTGGCGGAGCAGGACTTCGCCCGGGCACGCCGCAGGGCGCTTCTCGGGCGGATAGCGATCCGCCTGCGCGGGCTACTACTGGAGGAGAGCGCCGCAAACCGGCTCGCCTGTTTCGAGGAAGCTCAGCGGGCGGCCGGTTCGTTCCGCCGGGGGTTCGAGACCGTCGGGTTGGAGAAGGTCGTGGGTAGCGTCGGTCGGTGCCGGGACTTCGACCTGGGTTTCTTGCCGGTCTGTTCGTGTCTGGGCGAGCGATGGACCCGTGTCGCCCGGGCGTTCCGTGAAGGCAGGGCGCTACCGCCCGTCGCGCTCTACAAGGTCGGCGAAGAATACTTCGTCATGGACGGCAACCACCGCGTCTCGGTCGCGCACTATCGGGGGGCTGTGGCGGTGGACGCGGTAGTTACCGAGTTCATCCTGCAGTAGCTCGCGACATCCGGATTGCCGACTCGAGAAGGGATGCGTCCTTTTCGCTGGAGCTCCGTCTGTACGGGCGACCGCGAGAGACGAAGGAGAGGAAGATGGAACAGTTTGCAGACGTGGCGGGGTTCGTGGCCCGGTCGGCGTGGGGCATCTTGCCCGTGTTCTTGTTGAGCGTGTCGCTCGGGGTGCTGGTGCGGGAGTTGAAGCTCGACGGGGTCGTGTGGAGGGCGTTCGCGTCCAGGGTCGCCTTGTCCGTGGTGTTTGCCACGGCGGTAGGGGCGTTCAGCCCGTTCTGCTCCTGTACGGTGATCCCGATAGTGGCGGGCCTCCTGATAGGCGGGGTGCCCCTCGCGCCCGTCATGGCCTTCTGGGTCGCCTCCCCGACGATGGACCCCGAGATCTTCACGCTTACCGTCGGGATGCTCGGTTGGCCGCTGGCAGTAACCCGTCTCGTGGCAACCCTTCTACTCAGCCTGGGCGCGGGCTATCTCACCCTCGCTCTCACCAGGAGCGGCTTTCTGGACAAGGTATCGCGCCGACCGGGAGAGGCGAAGGACACCGACGCCTGCTGTTCCACGGATAATTCCTCGGCGAAGACCATGCGACCGGAGCCGGTCCTGGTTGGCGTGGGATCCACGTCAGACCTGGCGCCCGCGGAGATCCCCGGAGCCGCGACGAACGGGGCTGCTTGCGGCGCAGGTCGCGGCGGTTCTGAGGCTCGTCCCGATAGCGAGAGATGGTACGCCTCCGCCGTGGCGAGCCTGAGACGCCTGTCCCCGACAGACGTAGGCCGCGACGTAGCGAAAGAGAGCTGGAGGTTGGGGCGTTGGTTGCTGCTGGCGTTCGCGATGGAGGCCCTGATCCTGGCCTACGTCCCCCAGGAGACGATAGCCGGCGTGCTCGGAGGCAGCAACCCGTTCGCGGTGCCGCTGGCGGCCCTGATCGGAGCCCCCCTCTACCTGACGGAGGTGGCGGCGCTGCCGATAGTCTCGGGCCTCCTGCAAGGCGGGATGAGCCCCGGCGCCGCGATGGCGTTCCTCATCGCCGGTCCCGCGACCACCGTACCGGCGATGGTGGCGGTGTGGGCGCTGGTCAGGCCTCGCGTCTTCGCCCTCTACGTCGGCATCGCCGTAATCGGGGCAATGCTGCTAGGGTTTGTGGCCGATGTGGTCCTGTAAACCCCACGGGTCCGCTATCCTCGACGGACCTCCGAAAGCGAATGAGGATCGAAATCTCCGAACGCCGCCACGAGAAAGGGGGGTCCGTGCCACCGAGGATCGAGGAGGTGTACGAGAGGTTCGATTTGGGCCTGAGAAACTTCATCTCGGCGAGGGTGGGCGATCCGGACGCGGCAGAGGACGTGCTGCAGGATGTCTACCTCAAGATCCACTCGCGCATCGACACCCTCGAAGACGAGGAGAAGGTCGGGGCGTGGGTCTACCGGGTGGCCCGCAACGCGGTGACCGACCACTACCGGGCGAAGAGGCCGTCCTCCGAGCTCGGGGACGTATCCGACGAACCGACGCACGACTTCGAGCAGCGGGAGCTGGACGAGAGGCTAGGTAGGACGGTCGCGAACATGCTGGACGGCCTGCCGCCGGATCACCGCGAGGCCCTGTACCTCACCGAGTATGAGGGCCTCACACAGAAGCAGCTCGCGGAGAGGTTGGGGATCAGCCTCTCGGGCGCGAAGTCCCGGGTGCAGCGCGCTCGTACACGACTCAAGACGCTGCTGCTCTCCTGCTGCCACTTCGAGCTCGACGCCCTGGGCAGGGTCATAGACTACGGGCCGCGCCACCAATGCTGTGAGGTGTCGGGACCGGGAGCCTGGCGGGCGGCCACACGAGATCCGTCCGGCCGTTAGCATCAGGGGATGCGCCTTTCGTCGAAGAATGCGCCATCTCGAAAGCCGGTATCCAGGTCACCCATGCTCGTCGCGTGAAGAGCAAAGCCGCGGTCGTGCTGGCCGAAGTCCCCCTGCTTTTGGCGGTCCTGTTCGTCGGGACCGACTTCGTCGCGGTCAAGTGCGCCCTCGAAGGCTTCCCCCGCTCGCCCTGGCGGCGCTGCGTTTCACAGTCGCCGGGCTGCTGCTGTGCGGGCTCGCCCTCCTCCTCGAGCCGGCAAGCCGCCCGAAGAAGTCCGACTTCGTGCCCATGCTGGGACTCGGGCTGGTGGGCTTCAGCCTCAACCAGGGCTCCTACATCGGGGGTCTGAGCCTGACGAGCGGCTCCAACGCCGCCCTCATGGTGGCGACCGCGCCGGTGTGGGGCCTGCTGTTGGGCGTGGCGCTCCGCCTGGAGCGCGCCCGGTTGCGTAGCGTGCTCGGGGTTGTTCTGGCCCTGATCGGGGTGGGCTTCGTGGTGCGGGAGGGCCCGAGCTCCCCCGGCGCGAGCCTGCCGGGCGATCTCCTGGTCCTGGTGAGCGCCCTCAGCTTGGGAGCATACACGGTGCTCTCGCTCCCCCTCCTCCGGCGCTACCCGCCCCTCTCGGTCGCCGCCTACCCGATGCTCATCGGGGGGGTGGCCCTCGTCCCGCTGGCCTCCGCGGATCTCGCGAGCATGGATTGGGGGGCGGTGGGCGCGAGGGCCTGGGCGGGAGCCGCCTACTCCACGGTGTTGGCTTCCGCCTTCGCGTTCGTGGCCTGGCAGCGAGGGGTGTCGCGCGCGGGAGCGAACAGGACCCTCGCCTACCTGTACCTGTTCACCCTCATCGGCGTCGTTTCGAGCGTCCTGCTCCTGGGAGAGACCCTGGGAGCCGCCAAGGTTCTCGGCGGATGCACCATCCTCGCCGGAGTCTACTTGTCGAGGCGCCACTAACCGTTCGCCGATTCCACCGCGGCGTCCAGTCGCCCGAGGCACTTCTTGAAGGCGTTTTGGGAGAGCCTGGTCCTCCGACTAGCCCCGCGAACCTATCTCCAACAAGAAAACCGCCAAACTTCCTTTTCTTAACCCTGTATCTTATGTTTACTATAAACTTAAATCACAAGGTAATTCAATACAGCAAATAAAACACTCCGACACTTCGTGTCAAACACCTGCAAATTCGGACATTTCGGTCCAGAGCATAAACTTTTGGTTTAGCGCTGTGTTGGCACCCGATCCAGTTCCGCGCCTCCGTTTACGCCGGCCCACTGGCGGGCGGGGAGTCCCCAGAGGGCTATGAAACCTGCTGCTGCGGCCTCGTCGAAGGTGCTGTTGGGATCGTAGGTTGCGAGGTCCTTGCTGTAGAGGGCGTTGGGGGCTGTGCGGCCTGCGACGGTGCTGCTTCCCTTGTAGAGCTTGAGGCGGACGGTGCCGGTGACGGTCTTCTGGGTCTCGGCTATGAAGGCGTCGAGGGCGGACTTGAGGGGGGTGAACCAGAGGCCGTCGTAGGTGAGCTCGGCGTAGCGTTGTTCGATGGTTGCCTTGAAGCGGAGGGTGTCTTTGGTGAGGGTGAGGGTTTCGAGTTCCTGGTGGGCCTGGATTATGGCGAGGGCGGCCGGGGCCTCGTAGATCTCGCGGCTCTTGATGCCGACCAGGCGGTCCTCGACCATGTCGATGCGGCCGACGCCGTGCGCGCCTACGATGGTGTTGAGGGCCGGGATCAGGTCCACCAGCGGCAACTCTTCGCCGTCGAGGCTGGTCGGGAGGCCCTCCTCGAATCCCAGCTCGACGTAGCGCGGCTCGTCGGGCGCGTCCTCGGGCTCGGCGGTGAACTCGAAGACGTCGGGGGTCGGCTCGTGGTCGGGGTCTTCGAGGGGGCCGGCTTCGATGGAGCGGCCCCAGAGGTTCTGGTCCACGCTGTAGGGAGATTCTTTGGTGGTCGGGACGGGGATGCCGTGCTCTTCGGCGTAGGCCATCTCCTCCGGGCGGCTCATGTTCCAGTCGCGCACCGGGGCGACCACGGTAAGGTCGGGGGCTACGGAGGCTGTCGTCACGTCGAAGCGGACCTGGTCGTTGCCCTTGCCGGTAGACCCGTGGGCGATGTGCGTGGCGCCCACCTCGCGGGCGGCCTCGACGAGCTTCTTCGCTATGAGCGGGCGCCCGAGCGCGGTGAAGAGCGGGTACTTGCCACCGTAGAGGGCGTTGGCCTTTATGGCCGGCGCGACGTACTCCTCTACGAACTCGGCCTTCGCGTCGCGCACGAAGGCGTCGGCGGCGCCTATCTGCAGCGCTTTGGCCCGCACGTCGCCGGCCGGCTCACCCTGGCCGAGGTCAAGGTAGAGCGCGTAGGGGATCGCACCCTGCTGCTCCAGCCACTTCACGCAGACCGAGGTGTCCAGCCCCCCCGAGTAGGCGAGCACGACCTTCTTGCCTTCTAGCATGTTTCCTCCTTGGGAGATGTGACGTTTCGTAGGACCTCGTGACCCCGCCCGCACAACGCCGCAACGGCGGACTCCAGTCCTTCTTCCTTTACCAGCACGTAGTCCGTGTCGAAAGTAGACACGGCGAAGATGCCCACGCCGGCCTCCGCCAGCGGCACGGCCACGGAGGCCAGTACGCCGACCTCCGAGAACTCGAAGGGCCCCTCCAGCTTCAGGACACGCCAGCCTCTCTCACACCGGACGCCTTCCGGAACGGAACCCTCCGGGCACACCACCGAGAGCTCGTCGGTCGTGCGCGTTACGGAGAAAAAACCGCCTGTTATTGCCCAATCGGGGACCTCAGACGTTGGGCTCAGACGACAAACAGACATATGTCCGACGAGCAGAGAGAGTCGCAGTTCGTTGCGTATGACGTTCACGCTGGCGTTTCGAGGGTTTCGCCGTCGGCCGGGATCTCGACCCTGCCGTCGAGTCCTTCTTCGCCGAGCTTTTCGGCGAGCTCCGACCGGGTGAGCAGGCAGTGGTTTATGGCGTCCATGTGGACGGCGACAACGCGCGCTTCGGGCGCCGCGCGGCAGACCCGGGCGACGTCTTCGGCCGTCATGGTGATGGGATCTCCTTCCAGGAACCGCGCGGCCCCGGCGTTCACGACGATCACGTCGGGACGATGGGCGAGCAGCGCCTCCTCGACCTCGTCGCACCAGATCGTGTCCCCCGCGACGTAGAGGCTCGGGGAGTCCTCCGCCCGGACCACGAAGCCCGAAACGGGGGCCATCTGCGCCCCGATCTCCCCGGTCCCGTGCTGTCCTCCGGTGCGAGTGAACCGCAGGCCCCTCCATTCCAGGTCGGATTCCACGGGGGAGACGTTTGCAAAGCCTGCCCCGGAGATCTTCGCCTCGTCCTCCGGCTGGCATAGGACGAGCCTGTCCTTCGGGATGAGCTCCTGCGCCCGCCCGTCCCAGTGGTCGGCGTGGGTGTGCGTTACGAGGACCGCATCCGTGTCGTCGACGAACTTCTCGAGGGCCTTGTCGCCGAACGGAAGCTCGACGAGGGGGTTGGGCCTCTGATTGGGCGTGTTCGGCACAGCTGGCGCGGTCCCGGCGTTGCCGAGCATCGGGTCCACCAGTACCCGGACGCCGCCCGTCTCGAACGCGAATGTGGCGTGCCTGACGAAATGGATGTTCACGGGTCTCGCTCGCCTACTCGACGTTTCCGGCGGGGCGGGTCTTGGCGCGGCAGACGTCGGCGATGAGGCCGGCGACCTCTTCGGCCGCTTCGTCGTCCGGCGAGATCGCCAGCACGGTGTCCTGCCCGGCGATGGTACCGAGGACCTTGAGGCCCCTCACGCGGTCCAGAACGCTTGAGACGGCGCCGGCGGTGCCGTCGCGGGTGTGTATAACGACCTGGTTGCCGGCCGGGACGATGCCGAGCACGAAGCTCGGCAGCACCTCTATGCCGGCCGAACCGGGGTCGTGCGGGAGAGCCAGGTAGCGGTTGCCGACCTTGAGCACCCCGAGCTCCGCGAGGTCCCGGCTCACCGTGGCCTGCGCGACCTCTACTCCCTCGTCGCCTAAAGCCTGCACGACTCCCTGCTGGGTGCCGAGCTCCCGCTCGGAGATCAGCCTCAGGATGAGGTCCTGCCTGGTCGTCTTGTCCACCGGTGCGCGCGTCGCGCCCATACGCCTTCCTCCTAATTGGGGTCCTACTTGAGGTGCTCGAGACCGAGGTCTTCGGCGTACCCGAGCGCCAGGTTCATGTTCTGGACCGCCGCCCCGGACGCCCCCTTGAGCAGGTTGTCCACCGCCGAGAACAGCAGCAACTTCCCCGCCCGCGCGTCCACCGCCGCCGACAGCCGGCACCTGTTCGTGTTCGCCACGTGAGAAATATGCGGGTACTCCTCCCTCGCCTCCACGAACGCCCAGCCCCCGTAGTCCTCCGCGTACCATTCGAGGACCTCTTCAGCCTCCGGCACGTCTTCGAGGTCGACCACTATCGTTTCGAGTTCGCCGCGGCTGATCGGGATGAGGTGCGGTACGAACGTGACCGCCGGGCTCTCCCCCACCCTCCGCAGCATCGCCTCGATCTCCGGCGTGTGCCGGTGCAGCGGCGCCCCGTAAGCGTTCGCACTCTCGTTGACGCTCACGAAGTGCGTCTTGACGCTCGGCCGCGCCCCCGCCCCGCTCACGCCGGACAGGGCGTTGATGACGATGGACCCGATCCCCCCGCCCATCCTCCTGACGACCGGCGCGAGCGCCAGCAAGGCCGCGGTCGGGTAGCACCCGGGGTTGGCGACGAGCCGGCCCTCCGCCACCCCGAAGACCTCCGGCAGCCCGTAGTGCGCCTCCGCCAGCAACCCCGGCGCGGGATGCCCCCCGTACCACTCCTCGTACATCCCGACCTCCGGCAACCTGAAGTCCGCCGAGAGGTCCACCACGAGCCCGACCCCAGCCTCCAACAACGTAGCCACGGTCGCGGCACTCTCCCCGTGCCCGTAGGCCACGAAAGCCACGTCGAGCCCCGAAGCCTCGATCTCATCCGGACCCACGAACGCCCAATCGGCCGAGATCTGCGGGAAAACCTCCCCGATAGGACGCCCCGCGTAGCCGCGCGACGCCACCGCAAGCCCTCCCACCTTCGGGTGCCCACCCAGAAGCCGTACCAGCTCCGCCCCCGCATACCCGCCGCCACCGTAGACTCCAACCTTCATGCTCATGATCGTATTAGAGCACCCGTCGGATATTTATTCAAGTTTCTGGATATTTCTGTTGACGTCCCCACGCACGGGTGCGACAATACGATCCAGTTATGAATAAAGATTCAGCAATCAGCATAACGACTCTCCCTGATGG
>JALZNL010000396.1 GCA_030857715.1 Actinomycetota bacterium
CCCTACCCGGGGCTCTCGGGTGGCCCGCTGGTGGACGTGGACGGAGACGTCATCGGGATCATGGTTGCCGGCTGGGGGCGCGGGGCGGCGTTCGCGGTCCCGGCCGACCTAGCCTGGCGCGTAGCCGGGACGTTGCAGGAGCGGGGCACCGTGAAGCGGGGCTACCTCGGCATCTTGAGCCAGCCGGTGCGCCTGCCCGACGGGGAGAGGACCAATCCCGTCCAGAAGGGTGGCCTGCTGGTGGTCGGGATCGAAGACGGAAGCCCGGCGGACCGCGGCGGCCTCATGGTTGGGGACATCGTCGCAACCCTCGACGGCCAGCCGGTCGAGGACACCGACGACCTGCTGGCCCTGCTTTCGGGGGAGAGGGTGGGGAACCCCGTGCCGGTCAGGGTGGTCAGGGGCGGCGAGCCCCAGGAGCTAAACGTCACCGTCGGCGAGCGCGGATAGGGAGTCTGGGATGGCCGGGTCAGAGAGAGAATCCGTTGCGCGGGCAGCCTCGTCGGCCGGCGCGGAGATGGTAGAGGAGGCGCGCAGGAGCGTCGTCGAGGTCCGGAGCGGCAGCCGGGGCTCCGGGGCGGGTGTGATCTGGCCCGGCGACGGCCTCGTCCTGACCAACAACCACGTGGTCACCAGGGGCCGCCGGCGCGGCGGCGCGCGCGTGGTCCTGCACGACGGCCGCGTGCTGGACGCCGAGGTCGTAAAGCGGTCCCGTAGCCTGGACCTCGCGTTGCTCCGAATGCGGGGAGAGACCGGCGGGCTTTCCGCGGCCCCCGTCGGAGACTCCGACGCCCTGCGCGTGGGCGAGTTGGTCTACGCTATCGGCCACCCGTGGGGCAACCCCGGGACGGCCACCGTGGGCGTCGTGGGCGGTCTGGGCGTGCCGGGAGGACGTTCCCGGTGGGGCTCGTCCACCAGGTACGTCCGGTCGGACGTGGCGCTCGCGCCCGGTAACTCCGGGGGGGCGCTCCTGAACGCCGCGGGCGAGGTCGTCGGGATCAACGCCATGATCTTCGGCCGCACCGCCCTCTCCATACCGAGCAACGCCGCGGCTGCCTGGGCCGCAGACCCCGGCGAACGGCGTCCGCGTCTGGGCGTCGGGGTGTCGATGGTCCGGCTTCCGGCCTCCGGTCGTCCGGAAGAAGGCGACACCGCGGGGCTCGTGATCCACTCCGTCGAAGAGGGCGGCCCCGCCGACGCCGCGGGCCTCCTGGTGGGCGACGTGTTGCTGGGCGTCGCCGGGAAGCCCCCGAGCATCGGGGTGTTTCGGAAGGCCCTCTCGCGGGGCGACGCCGTGTCCCTGCGGGTGATGCGCGGGGGAGAGACCCTGGTCGTGGAGGTGCCCCCGAGGACGTCGGGACGCGCCGCGTGACGCCGACGCGGGTGTTCGTCGTGGCCCCGACGCCGATGGCGCGGGCGGGGTTGCGCTCCATGCTCGCGGCCGTAGAGAACGTGGGTGTGGAGGTGGTGGGCGAGTCCGGCCCACGCGCCGACTCGGCGCCGGAACCCGCCTTCTCGACCGCCGAGGTCGTGCTCGTGGCGGACGAGGAGCTGCTGGACGAGACGGCGCTCGCCGTCTCGGAGGACGGCACCCAGGGCCTTGTGCTGCTCTCGGAGGAGGAAGGTGCGACGAGGCTGCTGCGGGCGCTGCCGCTCAGGGGCTGGGGCGTCGTGCCGCTGGACGCGCCGCCCGAAGAACTAGGGGCCGCGGTCGCGGCGGTGGCGCAGGGCCTGGTGGTGCTGCCCAGGGCCGTGGCCGACGGGGCGCTGGCCGAAGCGCCGGCCGTCGAGGAGCTCTCCGAGCCGCCCACGGCGCGGGAGGGCGAGGTCCTCGGCCTGCTCGCCCGTGGGTTCTCCAACAAGCAGATCGCGCGCGAGCTTCACATCAGCGAGCACACCGTCAAGTTCCACATCTCCTCGCTCTACGCCAAGCTCGGCGTAGGCAACCGCGCCGAAGCCGTCAGCCAGGGCGCCCGCCACGGGTTGATCTCGTTGTAGCAAGTCGTCTTCGACGGCTTGCAGCACGCTGGCTGCGCCAGCTTGTCAGCCCGGCGCTTCGCGCCTTTCAGCACGTCCCCTGTCGGGGACTCTCAGCACGCAGCCTGACGGCTGCTTTCAGCCAGTCGTCTGCATGCGTTACGCTTAGCGACATTTGAACCGCCGCGCAAAGCGCGGCCAAGTCGGCTTCAAGCGGCGGGAAGCTGAAATGCTGAGAGCGAGGCCTTTAGGCCGAAGCGTGCTGCGACGACCGAAGGGAGGAGCCGGTGTAGAATGCGGCCGGCAGCGCCGAATGGTGGCAGGGGATGCGGGAATTTCGCGAGAAGATCGCAGGCTTCTGGAGCACGATCCTTCTCGTGTTGCTTCTGGTGGGTTGCGGTGGCGAAGGGCCTGTACGGCCGGACGAAGGCTTGACGGGAGAGCCGGTTCCCGCCCACACGAGAGAGGTGATCGTCACCAGCGACGACGATGCACTGCCAGAGGGCTGCCGCCCGCGGCCGGTGGCCGAGCTCCTGATCCGGTTCCTCGACGCCTTTAACCAGGGCCGCCAGGCGGAGCTGTCGAGCGCTTTCTTCGTCTCTGAGGGTCCCAGCCCGCCGGACTTCTCGTCGGTGGACTATCGTCCCTGGTCCTGGTACTCCTCCAGCGAGATCGGTGACGACGGCATGGTGATGCGCCACTTCACGACCTCGGACCAGGGCGAGTTGCTCCGCTACTTCGCCAGGCGCCACCAGCAGGGAGAGAGCATGCGTCTCCTGAAGGTCAGCCTCACCCAGACGGGCCTTTTGGACATGGAGAGCAACGTCGGCTTCGTCTTCGTCGTCACCCGCGAGGCGCCGGACCTGCCCGCGGACCTCGGAGGGCCGGCCCGCATAGCCTATGGCAAGGGCTCCCTCAACTGCGACAACCTGCGCATCTTTACCTGGACGATGGACATGAGGACCCAGGAGAAGAGAACCGAGCGCGAGGCCGCCGGCTGGCTCTGCACCAACCCGCCGGGATGGCGACCGGGCGAGGCCGTCGTGGCGTGTACGTAGGAGGCTTCAGGTATCAGGCTTCAGCCGTCAGGTTGCGTGTCGGGTTGCCGAAGCTTGGATGCGGAAGAGCTTGCTCGCGCCCGCGGAGGGGCTTCGTGATCGCCGCGAAACCCCTCAGCTGTCACTCAAAATCTTGTGCCTAAAGCCTCTTGCCTATCTGGCGGCTTCGTACCTTCTTCCGACCTCGTCCCAGTTCACCACGTCCCAGAAGGCGCCTATGTACTCGGGCCTTCTGTTCTGGTAGTTGAGGTAGTAGGCGTGCTCCCACACGTCCAACCCCATCACAGGCGTCTTGCCCTCCATCAAGGGCGAGTCCTGGTTCGGGGTGGTCTCTATCGAGAGCGAGCCGCCGGGGTCCGCGATCAGCCACGCCCAGCCCGAGCCGAACAGGGCGCCCGGCGCGGCGGCGGCCCCGAACTGCTCCTTGAACTGGTCGA
>JALZNL010000397.1 GCA_030857715.1 Actinomycetota bacterium
GAACAGGACGGCCACGACCGCCAGCATCAACGCGAGGGGGACGCTCTCGGCGAGGCCGTTCACCCAGCGTTCGGCGGCGAAGGCGAGGTCGGTGGCGCCGTTGGCGGCGTAGAAGCCCTCGAGGGCCGAGGTCCCCTGGAACACTATAAAGACCGTGCCGAGCAGGATGAACATGACGCCGGAGACGAGGTTCGTGGAGTGGACCGAGACCCCGCCCGGAAGGGAGATCTCCCTGCCCCTCAGCCAGCGGCGGCGGCCCAGGTCGAAGCGGTCCCAGAGGAGGGCCATCGCGAAGAGCGGGACGGCCATGCCGGCGGCGTAGATGGCGAGCAGTCCGGCGCCGTAGAGGGGCGAGCCCGAGGAGGCGGCGACGGTGAGGACGGCGCCGAGGATCGGCCCCGAGCAGAAGCCGGCGAAGCCGTAGACGGCGCCGAGGGCGAAGGTCGAGACCAGGGAGTCGCCCCGGGCGCCGCCGAAGCGGGCGGGGACGAAGGAGAAGCCGCGGCCCGAGATCTGGAGTATGCCCAGGCCGATGATGAGGAGCCCGGAGACCAGGATCAGGGTCCCCCGGTAGCCGTAGACGAGCCGGCTGACGGCCGCGAGCCCCATCCCCAACGGCACGAGCGTCGCCGTGAGCCCCAGGTAGAAAATGGCGGTCCTCCACGCTAGCTCGAAGCGCGACTGGAAGGCGTAGGCGAAGAACGCCGGCAACAGGAGCGCGCTGCACGGGCTCAACAACGAGAGCAGCCCGCCCAGAAAAGAGGCCAGAAAGGAGACCTCAACCACCCTCAGCCTCCCGTTCGGCCTCCTCTATGGCCTGCTCGAAGGTCTCGAGCGGCTGCAGGCCGACGAGCACCCGGCCGTTTATGTAGAACGTCGGCGTGCCGCTTATGCCGAGGTCCTGCCCCTCCCGGAAGTCCGCCTGCACCACCTCCTCGTAGCGGGCGCTCCTCAGGTCCCCCTCGAACCTGTCCACGTCTAGTCCGGCCTCCTCGGCGAGCGCTGTGAGGCTCTCCTCGTTGTAGCCGCCGCTGTTGCCTGAGGACTGGTTCTCGTAAACGAGGTCGTGGTACTCCCAGAACGCCCCCTGCCCCTGGGCGGCCCTGGCGGCCAGCGCGGCGTCGAGGGACTCCTGGCCCTGGTAGGGGAAGTCTTTCCACTCCAGCCTCAGTGTCCCGTCCTTCACGTACTTTTCGTAGAGCTCTGGTTCCACCTCACGGGCGAACTTGCCGCAGAACGGTCACTGATAGTCCGAGTACTCGGTCATCACCACCGGCGCGTCCGCCGACCCGATCGACGGGGTCTCCAGGTCCCGTTCCCCGCCACCGTCTTCCGAGCTCTGCTGCCGGTCGTCCGGCGCCGGTTGCGATGGCCCGTTTCCGCCGCCCGACAGCGCTATGGCGGCGACCGCCAGGAGTGCGATCAAGGGCACCCCAACAAAGAGCGGCCAGAGCCGCCCGAAGCCCGCGTTATCTCTACCCGTGTCTGACAGGATGTCTCCCTCCGGAGCGGGTCCCCCTGCGGGGCCCGTGTTTGTCCGATCCCAGAACCGTATTTGTACACCACGCCCACGTGCGGGGCCGTGCCCTCCCCCGCGTCGCGGACCGAAGACGGAAACGTCGCCGTGCTACAATGCGCGCCGTTTGGGGCGGCGCGGCCCGCTCCGCCTTTTATCCGAAGGAGAATCTCTCTTATGGAACGACACGGAAAAGTGCTCATTACCGGCGGCGCGGGGTTCCTCGGCATCAACCTCGCCAGGCACCTGCTCTCCCGCGACTACGAGGTCGCCTCCATCGACCTCGAACCCTTCGACTACCCCGAACGCGGACGGGTGGAAGAACTCACCGGCGACATCCGCGACAGGACGTTCGTGGACCGCGCCGTCGCGGGCGCGGACTTCGTCGTCCACACGGCTGCGGCGCTGCCCCTCTACTCGGCCGAGGACATCTACACCACGGACGTCGAGGGCACCCGCAACGTGCTCGACGCTTCCTTGCGCCACGGCGTAAAGCGTCTCGTACACGTCTCCTCGACCGCCGTCTACGGGATACCGGACCACCACCCGCTCTACGAGACGGACAAGCTAGAGGGCGTCGGGCCTTACGGGCAGGCCAAGATCCAGGCCGAGATGGTCTGCCTGGAGTACCGCGCGAAGGGCCTGACGGTCCCCATCATTCGTCCCAAGTCCTTTGTAGGTCCGGAGCGGCTCGGGGTCTTCGCGCTCTTCTACGACTGGGCCCACACGGGGCACGACTTCCCCATGATCGGCTCGGGCGACAACCGCTACCAGCTCCTGGACGTCGAGGATCTCTGCGACGCCATCGCCCTCTGCCTCACGCTGCCCGAGGAGCAGGTCGACGACACCTTCAACATCGGCGCGGCGGAGTTCACCACCATGAAGGAGGACTACCAGGCCGTCCTCGACGAGGCCGGGCACGGCAAAAAGATAGTCGGCTTCCCCGCGGCCCCCGCCATCGTCGGCCTGCGCGTCCTCGACCGCCTCGGCGTCTCCCCCCTCTACAAATGGGTCTACGAGACCGCCTCCAAGGACTCCTTCGTCTCCATAGAGAAGGCGCAAGCGCGACTAGGCTACGCGCCCAAGTTCTCCAACAAGGAGGCGCTGCTCAGGAACTTCCGCTGGTACCTGGACAACCTCAAGGTTTTCGAGAACGCCTCGGGCGTGTCGCACCGGGTGCCGTGGAAGCAGGGCGCCATCGGGCTGCTCAAGCGGTTCTTTTAGAGGCTTCAGGCTTCAGGCTTCAGGTTTCGGGCATCAGGAGATCCCGTGGGAGCCCCATGCGCCGTGGGAGGCCGCCTCGCCAAGACAGGGCTCGTTCGATCCGAAGAACCCCGGGACCATCGGCTTTCAACCGGGGACGGGGCGCGTGGTTCGAACGGGTGGTCACTGTTATCGTTCGGAGGCTACGCGGTCTATAGGAAGACAGATTTTTTTCGGGATCTAGCCCAGATGGGTGATCCAGGCCACAGAACTACAGCGTATGATAGAAGAGCGGGCCGGCATAGCTGCGATATTTATCGCTCTTCAGCTGCTTTCACGTCAATGAAGCACCGGCCCGCATCACTTGAGACCCCCACTTCGACGTCACAGTTACGCTACATCAAGGGGAACCGTTAAAAAAAGGGGCCCTAGGCCAACCGGAGAAGGGAACGCGGGGCCCTGTCTTTTGACAGGACCCCGCGCCTGGAGTTTGGCTGTTTTTGTGAGGACGTAGCGAAGGAGGACGGCTTCCGATACGGTTCGGGAAGCCCTCACGACCCGAAACCCAACCACGGAGGCCGTCCTCATGCCGGAGCCTACCAGCACCTCCTCCGCCTCGCCAACGACGCCAACGACGCCAACGACGCCGCTGCTCGACGCGCTGCGCGGCCTACTCTTGGCCCACCGATGCGCCTTCCGCCAGCAGCGCACGTTCCTGCGAGCACAGGCCCTCGTCCTCGGCCATCTCTTCGC
>JALZNL010000398.1 GCA_030857715.1 Actinomycetota bacterium
CCTTCTACCAGAACGCCGCCGGCGGGGTGCCGGGGCCGTTCGACTCCTGGATCGTGCTCAGGGGCCTCAAGACCCTCGCCGTCAGGATGCGCCAGCACGAGGAGAACGCCCTGGCGGTGGCAAGGTTCCTGCAAGACCACCCGCAGGCCGCGACGGTCAACTACCCTGGCCTCCCGAGCCACCCGCAACACGAGCTAGCCAAACGGCAGATGAGTGGTTTCTCCGGCATGGTCTCCTTCACCCTCAAGGGCGGCGCCGAGGCCGCCTACGCGGCGGTCCAGAAGACGGAGGTCTTCCACTTCGCCGAGTCCCTGGGCGGGGTCGAGTCGCTCATCACGCACCCGGCCACGATGACCCACGCCGCGATACCGAAAGAGCAGCGCGAGGCGCGGGGCGTCACCGACGGCCTGCTCCGCCTCTCCGTCGGCATCGAGGACGCCGACGACCTCATCGCGGACCTGGACCAGGCGATAACCGGCTAGCACGGCGCTTCGCGCCTTTCAACGGTCGGCTATCAGCTCGTCTTCTGTTGGGGCGATGCCAGAGGGCGGAGTTTAGCCGGGCGGCGCTTTAGGGTTCTTGCCAGGGCGGGGAGGAGTATGCCGGGACGCAGGAGGGCCGTTGGCGGTTCGATCAGGTTCTTGACGCCGAGGAGAGTCCGGGCGACGTCTTCCCGCTCGACGGCCAGCTTCATGACCTCTTCGGAGATCCGGTAGAGGATTCGGCGCGCGGAACCAAGGTCCCCTACCCCTCCGGCCGCCCACTGGGCGTCGCTGTTGGTGGTGGCCGTCCAGCAGGGGGCGACGGCCCTCCTCTGGCGACGCTGGAAGCGCCGGGATAGGTTCCGGTCCCCCTCCAGGCACTTCCTTAGCGCCATCGCGGAGAGGGCGGCGGCGGTCATGCCCTGGCCGTAGGAGGGGTTGAGGACGCAGGCCGCGTCGCCGGCGACGAGGAAGTTCCCGGGCAGGCGCGTCTTCTCGTAGTGGCGCAGGCGGTTTGCGGTGCGGCGGTAGCCGTAGACGGGCGAGGCGGGTTCGGCGCCTTTTATGGCGTCGTGGATGGCGGGGCCGTGGAGGCTCGCGGCGAACGCCACGAACTCCTCGGGGTCGGTCGGCGGGTAGTCTCCGCCGGTCCCGATCAGGACGGCCGTCCACAGGCCGCCCTCGACCCGGCGCAACGTGCCGCCCCGCGTAGTCTCCGGCCAGCCGGGCAGCACGGCGACGCCCGTCCAATCCCCCGAGAAATCCTCCGGCATCCTGTACCAGCGGGTTGCGTAGCCGAGCCGGGCGTCCACGACCGTCTCCCCGGGGGCCGCGTGGCCGATCTCCTCCAGCCACCGCGGCGCCCGGGAGCCCGCGCCGCTCGCGTCCACCACGAGATCGGCAGATAACTTTTCGGCGGAGCCATCAACCCGCAGGCGCGTCCGGACGCCGGAGACGCCCATCGGGCCGGGCATGAGGCCGACGACCTCGCGGCCCGGCAGGAAGTCTATCCCGGGGTCTCCTTCGAGGCGGGCGCGGATGCGGCGTTCGATGAGCGCGCGGCTCGTCGCGCGCATGGTGATGCCGGATCGGAAGCGCGGCAGGCGGCCGGCGGCGAGCACCGTCACGGCGTCGGAGGCCTGGTCGAGCAGTGGGCAACCGGCGGCGGCGAGCTCCGCGTCGAAGCCGGGGAAGAGGTCCTCGAGGATCTCAGAGCCCCGCGCCGCGAGGCTGTGCAGGTGGCGGGCCTGGGGTACGCCCTTGCGGGCAACGGCCTCCTCCGGCAGCGCGTCCCGCTCGACGAGCGTCACCCGGTCGAAGCTCTCCGAGAGTACCCGCGCGGAGAGCAAGCCCGAGACGCCGGCGCCCACGACCACGGCGTGGGCGCGCGGTTTCGGGGTTCTCCCTCTAGTAAACACGGACACGATTCTAAGCGCCCGTCCGCCGAAGGGTAGCGAAGCGCCTCACCCTTTGTGCTTGATCCGGCACGTAACAGGCTGTATTTTGGTCTTTTCGCCGGTTGTCGGGGTGGATCGAGAAAGGGCAAGACCCTGCGAGAAGAGAACTCCAGAGGCTTCGCGGAGGGCCTCAGGCGGCGCGCGCTCTTCGGGCTCTCGATGCTGAGGCACCCGCGGACGGTGGGCGCGGTCTGGCCGACCTCGCGGCGGGCCGTGGAGGACCTGCTGGACATGGGCGACCTCGGCGGGGCCGGCGTGGTGGTCGAGTTCGGCGCCGGCACCGGCGTCTACACGGAGGGCATCTTGAGACGACTTGCCCCCGAAGCCCGCTTTCTCTCCTACGAGGTGGACGGTGCCCTGGCCGCGGCCGTCGCCCGCCGTCTCCCGGACGGACGCCTGGAGGTGGTCCACGCGTCGGCCGAGAAGGTCGGGGGACACCTCGAAGCTCTCGGCAGAGGTGCGGATATAGTCGTCTCCAGCCTTCCCTTCTCGACCCTGCCGGCGCCCGCCCGACACAACCTCCTCGACGCCGCCCGCGAGGCCCTGGCTCCCGGCGGGGTCTTCCTCGTGCTCCAGTACTCGAAGACGGTCCTGCCGGAGCTGGAGCGCCGGTTCCCGAAGATCCGGCACCGCTTCTCGCCCCTGAACGTACCGCCGGCCTTTCTCTTCGCCTGCGCGGCGTCGTGACCCGGCGTGGCTGGGAGGCTGCCCGGCCTTACGTGCTCGTTCCCTTGGTCTTGGGGGCCTTACTTCTGCTCGTCGGCAGGCGGTCCGGGTGGCTGGGCTTGCTGGCGGCTGGCGGGATGCTCGCCTTTTTCCGGGACCCGGGGCGGGAGGTGGACTATCGTCCAGAGGTGCTCTACGCCGCCGCGGACGGGCTGGTGCGGGAGGTGGACGAGGTCTCGGACCCGGCGATGCCGGGTGGTCGGGCCACGCGCATCAGCACCTTCCTCTCGCTGCACAACGTCCACGTCAACCGGAGCCCGGTGGGCGGCACGGTACGGGGGATCGAGGAGATCGGCGGCGGATATTACCCGGCGCTCTTCCGACGGTCCGAGGAGAACCGGAGGAACAGGATCGAGATCTCCGGTGGGCGTGGGCCCGTCGTGGTGATCCAGAAAGCCGGCCTGATCGCACGCCGCATCTCCACCTGGGTCGAAGAGGGGGAGCCCGTAAAGCCGGGGGGGAAGCTCGGCCTGATCCACCTCGGCTCCCGCACGGACGTGCTCTTCCCCGCCGGAACCGCCGAGCCACTCGTCCGCCCCGGCGACAAGGTCCGCGCGGGCCTCACCCCGCTGGCCCGCTACGGGGACTCCCAATGACCTTCAGGTGGGCCCTCCCCCACCTAGCAACCTGCGGCAACCTGGCCTCCGGCTTTCTCGCGCTGCTCTTCGTCGCCTCTGGCGACTTCCTCCAGGCGGCGGCCTTCGTCCTCGTGGCCGCCGTCCTCGACCTTCTGGACGGCGCCATCGCCCGGAACGGGTGCGAGAAGGGCTACCAGCTCTCAGAGTTCGGCAAGAACCTGGAC
>JALZNL010000046.1 GCA_030857715.1 Actinomycetota bacterium
GGCGTCGGCGCAGGCCTCGGTATGGCCCGGACCGCGGCAGAGAAGGCCGGGGGTGCCCTGACCGTCGAAGACAACATCGGCGGTGGTACGGTCGCGACGATCTCGGTCGGCGACGCTCCTCAGGCGTCGCGGCCGGCGCCGCGCAAGTACCCGGACGGCGTGCCGCGCATGAACATCTCTGAGAGGCAGCAGAAGGTGCTCATAACAGTTCTGGAGTGCGGCGAGGTTGGGCCCTCGACGGTCGCGGAGCAATTGGAGATCAGCGTCAGCACCGCGTACAGGGACCTATCCGTACTCGAAGAGCACGGGCTGGTCCAGGCGCACGAGTCGGGCAAGCGGCTCATCTCTCCCCTCGGCAAGGACGTGGTAGAGGCGATCGTCAGCGCCTGGGTCAAGTAGGCCGTGGCGGGTCGCGTAGATCAGGTATGGGCCGAGGTATTGGACCGGGCGTCCGAGCAAATCGACGTCTCGTCGCTCCGGGTTTGGTTCGAGGGCATACGTCCGGTCGACGTCAAGGACGACCGGTTGGAGATCTCGGTCCCCAACACCTTTGCCAAGGAGTACATCGAGAGCCGCTTCCGTCCGCTTCTGGAGGAGGTGCTCGACTCGGTGATGGGCCGCGACAGCTCGCTGGTGGTCAGCGTCGGCAGCCCGGTCGGGTCCGGCAACGGGGCCTCCGACGCGGCAGAGTCCGTCCTCAACGCGAGGGCGCCCCGGTCCTTCAAGGTCAAATATACCTTCGACACGTTTGTGATCGGGGCCGGCAACAGGTTCGCCCACGCCGCGACCCTGGCCGTGGCGGAGACACCGGGGGTCGTCTACAACCCGCTCTTCATCTATGGGGGGGTCGGGCTCGGCAAGACGCATCTCTTGCGGGCCGTGGGGCACTACGTCGAAGATCAGGACCCCGGCATGAGGATCCGGTACGTCACCTGCGAGCAGTTCACCAACGACTTCATTAACTCCATGAGGGACAACTCCCCCCTGGAGTTCCAGAAGCGCTACCGGGAACAAGACGTGCTGCTCGTGGACGATATACAGTTCCTGGAGAACAAGGTCGAGACCCAGGAGGCGTTCTTCCACACCTTCAACTCTCTCTACGAGGAGAACAAGCAGATCGTCATCGCCTCGGATCGGCACCCGAAATACATACAGACCCTCGAGAACCGGCTCGTCAGCCGCTTCGAGTGGGGCCTCGTCACGGACATCCAGCCGCCGGACCTGGAGACCAGGATCGCGATCCTGCGCAAGAAGGCCATCATGGACCACCTCGAGGTGGACGACGAAGTCCTTACGTTCATAGCGTCCAAGGTCTCGACGAACATCCGCGAGCTGGAGGGCGCCCTGGTCCGTATCCTGGCCTACTCCTCCCTCTACGAGCGGCGGGTCAGCGTGGCCCTGGCCGAAGAGGTCCTCAAGGACATCCTGCCGGACCAAGCTTACCGCGAGATCCCCATAGAGCTCATCCAGCACGAGGTCTGCCGGTACTTCGGCGTCTCGAAGGCCGACCTCGTCGGCCAGAGCCGCACCAAGGGCTTCGCCTACCCGCGCCAGGTCGCCATGTACCTCTCCCGCGAGCTCACAGACGAATCCCTGCCGAAGATCGGCAAGGCCTTCGGCGGCCGAGACCACTCGACCGTCATGCACGCCACCGCCAAGATCTCCAGGCTCATTAACAGCGACCGGGACGCTTTTAACCAGATTCATGAGCTCACGACCCACGTGAAGAGCAAGCGCTGAAACCCCTCCCCCCAGGGCAGCTACCTTGTAACAAATATCTACTCCTCCGACGGCCTTTTGTCCACACCCTATCCACAAGTTCAAGGTTTGCCTGTGGATAACCCACTCCGAACTGTCCACAGATCGCCCGAGTTATCCACAGAACCTGTGGATAAGTACCGTTTTTTGTGGATAAGTTGCGCGTTCGGTGGGGTCCACAAGAATACCAGGCGTATTTGCCTGTGGATAAGCCTGTGGATAAGAGGGGTAAAACCTGTGGATAACTCTGTGGATAGAATTGTGGATAAGTCGAAGCTGTGGATAACTCGGCACTTATCCACAATTTGTCCACAAGAAAACGGGGGTTATCCACAATTTCTTCCACAGGCGGCACGGGGAGTAATTGGCTTAAGTAAAACCGATTTCCGGGGTTATCCACATATCCACAGGCCTTATTATTATTATTAATCTAATAGATATATGTTCTAGTAGTAATAATAAGGGGAGAAGGGAGGACGAATGAGGGCTGTTTGTAGCACTGATGTCTTTGGTAAAAAGCTTGCTCTGGTGTCACGTGGGGTCTCTGCGCGGTCGACCATACAGCTGCTCGGTGGGATCCTTCTCGAAGCCGTGGATGGGGCGCTGCGGTTGAGCGCGACGGACATGGAGATCTCGATCCAGACCACTTCGGCGGCGGAGGTCGAGGGGGAGGGGCGGGTGGTCATACCGGCCCGCATCTTCAACGACATCGTCCGGTCGCTGCCGGCGGGGAACTTCACGCTTGAGTACGACGGGTCCGAGGGGACGGTCCGGCTCGCCGCCGGGGAGAACGAGTACACCATCCGGACCTACGCGGCTGACGACTACCCGAAGTTGCCGGAGTTCGAGGCGGAGGATTCGTTCAAGATGCCTGGCGCGTCGCTGGTGGAGACCGTGGAGAAGGTGTCACGGTCGTACTCTCGGGACGAGACCAGGCCTGTGCTTACCGGGATCCTGATCTCCTTCGAGGACTCGAGGGTCAAGATGGTCACGACGGACTCCTACCGGCTCAGCATCAAGGAGACCGAGCTGGCGACCGCGCCGTTCGAGGGTTTGCGGGAGGCGATCATACCGGCCAGGGCCATGACGGAGGTCTCAAGGATCTTCTCCGGCTCCGATGAGGAGGACGTCGAGGTCTCGCTCTCGGAGAACCAGGCGCTCTTCAGGATCGGGGACGTCGTCTTCGGCACGCGCCTCATCGACGGCAACTTCCCCGAGTACCGGAGGTTGTTGCCGACGGGCTTCGAGCGGGAGATATCGGTGTCTCGTGAGGACCTCATGGGCACCCTGCGTCGGGTCAACCTCTTCGCCCAGCGCCAGACGCCGCCGGTGCCGGTGAGCCTCTCGTTCACCGAGGGCTCCGTCGAGGTTATCGTCAAGAACGGCGACGTGGGGGAGGCCCACGAGAAGCTGCCCGCCAACAGCGAGGACGACTTTCTTATCTCCTTCAACCCGGGCTATCTGCTCGACGGCGTCTCGGCGATAGATACCGAGAAGGTCAAGTTCAAGCTCAACGAGGCGCTCAAGCCGGGCTTGATCGTGCCTGGTGAGAACGGCGGGGAGAACGGGGACGGTGGCGAGCCGGATTTCTTGTACCTGATCATGCCGATGCGCGACCCGTCCCGGGGCTAGTTGGACCCAGAACCCGCCATAACGCTCGGGCAGGCGTTGAAGGCCTCTGACATCGTGGGGAGCGGGGGGGAGGCGAAAGTCCTGATCCAGGCCGGCGAGGTGCTCGTCAACGGCGAGGTGGAGACCCGCCGCGGCCGACAGCTCGTCCCCGGGGACGTGGTCGAGGTGGGTGACGAACGCCTGGAGGTCGGTTGACCTCCTACCTGCGCGCCCTGCGCCTCATAAACTTCCGCAGCTACGCCGACGACACCGTCCTTCTCGGCCCAGGCCTCAATGTCGTCGTCGGGGATAACGCCCAGGGCAAGACGAACCTCCTGGAGGCCATCTCCTTCGCCGTCGCCGGCTCCTCGACCCGCACCGCCAACGACGCCGAGGTCGTCCGGTGGGAACAGGACTTCGCCCGCGTCGAGGCCCGCGTCTCTTTCGACGACTCCCCAGACGAGCGCAAGGTGGCCGTCGGGTACGCTCCCGGTCAGAAGAAACGCCTGACCGTTGATGAGGCGCCGGCGTCCTCCCTCGCGGGCTACGCCGCCGGCGGGGCCGGGGTGCGGGCCGTCACCTTCTTCCCGGACGACATCAGGATCACCAAGGGCTCGCCGTCGGACCGCCGGGAGTTTCTGGACGGCCTGCTCTCCACGCTGCGGCCTTCGTACGCGAGGGCGGTCGCCGAGTACGCGAAGGCCGTCCAGCAGCGCAACCAGTTGCTCCGTCGGATCCGCGACGGGTTCTCCTCCGAACGGACGCTCTGGACTTGGGACAGGAAGGTGATCGAGCTCGGGGAGGAGGTGCTCCGGGGCCGTCAGGCCGCGATCGGGCCCCTCGAACACTACTTCGAAAGCTCTCTAAGGGCCCTGTACGGCTCCGAGAGGGCCGCGATCCGCTACTCCTATAGCGCTACCCTCGACGGCTACGCGGAGACGCTCAGAGGGGCGCACAGCGCGGACGTCGAACGGGGAACCACGTCGGTCGGGCCACACAGGGACGATTTCGAGATCCTCCTCGGCGGCGTCAACCTGACGACGTTCGGCTCCCAGGGGCAGCAGCGGCTGGCGACGCTGGCCTTGAAGTTCGCGGCGAGGGACCACATCAGGGCGGAGACGGGGGAGGACCCGATCCTGCTCTTCGACGACGTGATGAGCGAGCTCGACGAGCGTCGGCGGGACTTTCTCTCCGGGTATTTCCTTGAGAGCACGCAGGCCGTCATAACCACCACCAACCTCGACTATTTCGACGCCGAAGTCCTCGGGCGGGCCCGCGTGGTGCGCATATCTGGTGGCAACATCTCGGATACTACAAGCGGTGGTGTGCCGGAGCGTGCGGCAACAGCCTACAAAAAGGCTTAGATAAGCGCAAAACAGGACACATACCTGTTGGGAAAACCCAAGAGTTGTGTTACAATCTCCGGGTGCAAACCTTTGCTGAAAAGAACGGTCTTGTTACTTTTGCAGAACATGAGATGAGGAGGGTCCTCTTTGGGGGCTAAAGCCGCTACCAAGCATTCCGGCAGCACGTACGATGCAAGTTCGATCCAGGTCCTCGAAGGGCTGGAGGCCGTCAAGCGCCGCCCGGGCATGTACATCGGCACGACGGGGCCGCGGGGGCTTCACCATCTCGTCTGGGAGATCGTGGACAACTCCATCGACGAGGCGCTGGCCGGGTACTGCTCGGAGATCCTCATAACCGTCCACACGGACAACTCCGTCTCCGTGACCGACGACGGCCGCGGACTGCCCGTCGGCAACATGGAGAAGTACGGCAAGTCCGCCGCGGAGGTCATCATGACCACGCTGCACGCCGGCGGCAAGTTCGACGGTTCCGGCTACAAGGTCTCAGGCGGCCTGCACGGCGTCGGCGCCTCGGTCGTCAACGCGCTCTCGGAGTGGTTGGAGCTCGAGGTGCGGCGCGAGGGGCACGTGTGGAGCCAGCGCTACGAGCGCGGTTTCCCGAAGGGCGACCTGACGATGGACCGCAAGCTCAAGAAGGGCGAGGGGACAGGGACGACCCTCAGCTTCATGCCCGACCCGGAGGTCTTCACGGAGACCCTCGAACTCTCGTTCGACACGCTCACGCGGCGTTTCCGCGAGTCGGCGTTCCTGAACAAGAACCTGAAGATCCGGCTCGTAGACGAGCGCGAAGAGGACCGGGACGTCACGTACCAGTACGAGGGCGGCATCCGGGACTTCGTGGCGCACATCAACGACGCCAAGGACCCGGTCCACAAGAGCGTCTTCTACCTGGAGCGGGACGAGGAGATAGGCGCCGTCGAGGTCGCGTTGCAGTGGAACAGCGGCTTCCAGGACTCCGTCTTCACGTTCGCCAACAACATCAACACCCACGAAGGCGGGGCGCACCTCTCCGGCTTCCGGTCGGCGCTGTCGCGCACGATCAACGCCTACGCGCGGCACAAGGGGATCCTCAAGGAGAAAGAGGAGAACCTCACCGGCGACGACATCCGCGAGGGGCTCGCGGCCGTCATCTCGGTAAAGCTCGGCGAGCCGCAGTTCGAGGGTCAGACGAAGACCAAGCTCGGGAACACCGAGGTCAAGGGCCTGGTGGAGAGTGCCACGAACAAGTTCCTGGCCGAGTTTCTGGAGGAGCGGCCGGCGGAGGCGAAGGCGATCATAGGCAAGGCCCTGCAGGCGGCGCGGGCTCGTTTGGCGGCCCGTACGATCCGGGACAAGATGCGCAAGGGATACCTGGAGAGCACGACCCTTCCTGGCAAGCTGGCGGATTGTACGTCCAAGGACCCCGCGAGGAGCGAGCTGTACATCGTCGAGGGCGACTCGGCGGGCGGTTCGGCCAAGCAGGGCAGGGAGCGCAACTTCCAGGCCATACTGCCCCTGCGCGGCAAGATCCTGAACGTCGAGAAGGCCAACATCAACAAGGTCCTCTCCAACATCGAGATACAGGCCATGATCTCCGCGATCGGGGCCGGTGTGGGCGATACCTTCGACATCGAAGGGGCGCGCTACAACAAGATCGTTTTGATGACCGACGCCGACGTCGACGGCAGCCACATAAGGACGTTGGTTCTGACTTTCCTGTTCAGGAACATGCCGGAGTTGATCGAGGCCGGCTACGTGTACATCGCGCAGCCGCCGTTGTACAAGATCACGTACCAGCGCAAGGACCACTACGTCTACAACGACCGCGAGCTTCAGGAGACGTTGACGCGCCTCAACGCCAACGGCAACGCGAACATCGGCCGCTTCAAGGGCCTCGGGGAGATGAACCCGATCCAGCTCTGGGAGACCACGATGGACCCGCAGAACCGGACGCTTTTGCAGGTTACGGTTGACTCGGAGCCGACGGCGGACGAGCTGTTCACGGCGCTCATGGGCGACAAGGTCGAGCCGCGCAAGGCGTTTATCGAGGCGAACGCCAGCGCGGTGAAGAACCTGGATGCGTGACCCCGGCGGGCATGCGGGCGGGGAGGCGACGAGGGAGGAGTACCTGACCATCCGAGACGACATAACGAGGACCAACGATGCTTGATACTTTCTCGGGGAACATCCGTCCCCACTCCATAGAGGACGAGATAAAGGACTCGTTCCTCTCTTACGCGATGAGCGTGATCGTCTCGCGCGCCCTCCCGGACGTCCGGGACGGCCTGAAGCCGGTCCACCGCCGCGTCCTGTACGCTATGCACGACGTCGGGCTCCAGCCGAACCGCCCGTACCGCAAGAGCGCGACGGTCGTCGGCGAGGTCATCGGTAAGTACCATCCGCACGGCGACTCGGCCGTCTACGATACCTTGACCAGGCTCGCCCAGAGCTTCTCGATGCGCTACCCGCTCGTAGACGGCCAGGGTAACTTCGGCAGCGTGGACGGAGATCCACCGGCCGCCATGCGCTACACAGAAGCGCGTTTGACGCGCATGGCGACGGAGATGCTCAGGGACATAAGTTCGGACACGGTGAACTTCGTCCCGAACTTCGACGAGAGCCAGCGCCAGCCGGAGGTACTACCGGCTCGGTACCCGAACCTGCTCGTCAACGGGTCCGACGGCATCGCGGTGGGGATGGCGACCAAGATCCCGCCCCACAACCTCGCCGAGGTCATCGACGCGACCGTGGCGCTCATCGACGACCCGGAGCTCGATGACGAGGACGTCGCCAGGCACATCAAGGGGCCTGACTTCCCGACGGGCGGCGTGATAGTCGGCCTGCGCGGCATCAAAGACGCGGTGACGACCGGGCGCGGATCCGTCAAGGTCCAGGCCAGGGCCCACACGGAGCAGATCAAGGGCAACCGGACCCAGATCGTGGTCACCGAGATCCCCTACCAGGTCAACAAGAGCTACCTGCTCCAGAAGATCGCCGAGCTGGTCAAGGAGCGCAAGCTCGACGGCATCTCCGACCTGCGCGACGAGTCCGACCGGAACGGGATGCGCATAGTCATCGAGCTCAAGCGCGAGGCTGTGCCGAAGGTCGTCCTGAACAACCTCTACAAGCACACCCAGATGCAGCAGAGCTTCGGCGTGAACCTGGTCGCCCTCGTGAACAACGTGCCGAAGACCCTCTCGTACAGGGAGGTCCTCAAACACTACGTCGCCCACCAGTTCGAGGTCGTCACCCGCCGGACGCGCTACGAGCTAGAGCGGGCCAAGGCGCGGGCGCACATCCTAGAAGGTTTGCTGATCGCGCTCTCCAACCT
The DNA here is from genome assembly GCA_030857715.1 of Actinomycetota bacterium. The sequence goes on from JALZNL010000046.1 coordinate 8,047, forward strand.
CGACGAGGTCGTGGCGACCATCCGCAAGAGCCGCAGCGTGGAGTCGGCGCGCAACAACCTGATAAAGACCTTCAAGCTCTCCGAGCGGCAGGCGCAGGCGATCCTGGACCTCAGGTTGCAGCGGCTCACCGCGATGGAGCGGCAGAAGGTCGAGCAGGAGCACGGAGACCTGCGGGAGAAGATCGAGTACCTCGAAGGCGTGCTCGCCGACGAGGGCAAGGTGTACAGCATCATCAAGGAGGAGCTCGCCGAGGTGCGCGCCGCCTACGCCGACGAACGCCGAACCGCGATCACGGCCGAGGAGGGCGTGGACTTCGAGATAGAGGACCTCATCGCCGAGGAGGAGATGGTCATCTCCATCTCAAACGGCGGCTACTTGAAGAGCGTCCCCGTCAACACCTTCCGCAAGCAGGGCCGCGGTGGGATCGGCGTCGCCGGGATGGAGCTTAAAGAGGGCGATTACATCGACCATCTCTTCATCACGACGACGCACCACTACATGCTCTTCTTCACCAACAGGGGCAAGGTGTACAGGCTCAAGGTGCACCAGCTCCCGAGGATGGGGAGGACGGCCAAGGGGCGTCACATCGCCAACCTCTTGCCGTTCGCGCAGGGGGAGAGGATCCAGACCGTCATCGCCACCAAGGAGTTCAACGAGGCCGCGTATTTGCTCTTCGCGACGAAGAACGGCATCGTCAAGAAGACGAACTTCCTGGAGTACAACACGCCGCTCAAGGCCGACGGGATCATCGCGATCAACCTCGCCGACGACGACGAGCTGATCTCCGTCCGCCAGGTCTCCGAAGGCGCCGACGTGGTGATGGTCAGCCGCAACGGCAAGGGCATCCGCTTCAAGCAGAGCGACGCCCGTCCGATGGGCCGGGCCACCGCCGGCGTCAAGGGCTTGACCCTCGGTAAGGACGACGTCGTCCTCAGCATGGACGTTGTCTCCGACGACGCGGCTGACCTGTTCATGATCACGGAGAAGGGCTTCGGCAAGCGCACGGCCCTCTCACAGTTCCGCCCCCAGGGACGCGGCGGCCAGGGCGTGATCGCGCTCAAGACCGACGGCGAGCGTGGCAAGCTCAAGGGCGTGCGGGTGGTCCGCCCGGGCTGCACGAGCTGGTCATCGTCTCGAACTTCGGGACCACGATCCGCATGGACGCCGACTCGGTCTCCCAGCAGGGCCGCACGGCGCAGGGTGTCAGGGTGATGAACCTGCGGAGCGGCGACTCCGTGAGCGCCATCGCCAAGGTGGCGGCGTCCAGGTCCACGGACGCCGACGGGGCGGTCGACGAGCTCTCGCTGGAGGAGATCGTGGGCGAGGAGGAGATCAACGAGTCCGCCGCCGGCCTGCCGGAGGCGAACGGGGATGGAGGGGGAGAGGTTGCATAACGATTGCGACGGCGTGGTCGAGTGCACGGCGCTCGTCCTCGCCGAGAGTTGCTCGGAGCTCGAAGGCCGGCTGACGCTCTTCGGGATTCTCGATGAGATCCGGCCCGCCGAGAGCGGAGAGACCTCTTTCGTCGTCTACACCAAGTTCGAGGGGTGCGAGCACGCCACGGACGACGAGCGTCGCGCCCGCCTCATCATCACCGACGAGGACGGGGAGATGCTGGTCGAATCCGACGAGTACCCCATCTGGTTCGCCGACGCCGAAGACCCGGCCACCATCGTCTCGGCCTTCGACCTGCCGGAGGGCTTCTCGGACGGGTCGACCGTCCTGTGGGTCGAGGCCGTCCTGGACGACGAGACATTGTCCCAAACCGCGGTCAGGGTCCACGACCGCTACAGCGTGTAAAAACCGACAAGAGGCCCGGGGGATCCCCCAGGCCTCTCCCATTTGTGAGGAAATAAACCTATGCCAGAAGATCTTGCAATATTCATCGACTGGGAGAACATCTACATCTCCACGGTCACCGAGTACAAATCGAAGCCGAACGTCTCGGCGATACTCGAGAAGTCCCGCGAGTACGGCCGAATAGTCTCGGCCACGGCCTACGCGGACTGGACGGAAGGGGATTTCCGACAGGCCCCGCCGACCCTCTACTCAAACGGCATCTCGCCGCGCTACATCTCCGCCCGCTACTTTCCCGGCGGCAAGGCCTCCAAGAGGCGCACGAACTCCATAGACGTGATGCTCGCGGTGGAGTGCTCGGACTTTCTCCACAACCACCCGCAGGTGGATACCTACGTGCTGGTCACGGGGGACGGGGACTTTATCCCGCTCGTGAGCCTCTTGCGGAGCCAGGGGAAGACGGTCGTCGTGATCGGGGTCTCCGAGGCGACGTCGTACCACCTGATCGAATCAGCCGACCACTTCATCTCCTACGCCTCCCTGATCGAGGAGGACCGCGTCGCGCGCACCCCCGACAAGGAGCCGAAGAAGGCCGCCGCCGACCCGTACCAGGAGCTCGTCCGGGCGGTTGAGACGCTGAAGAAGGGCGGCAGGCCCCGCGTCCTCGGCCAGGTCAAGCAGCAGATGATCGTGCAGCTCGGCTCCTTTGACGAGCGCAACGCCGGCTTCAAGAAGTTCAAGGACTTCGTCGTAGAGGCCGAGCGCCGCAACCTCGTGAACACCGTGGACCAGGACCTGGAGCTGCAGGTCTACCTCCCCGACGAGCAGGTG
>JALZNL010000399.1 GCA_030857715.1 Actinomycetota bacterium
CCCGAGATCTCCGCCGCGAGCCCGTAGGTGTCCCAGGCGTAGGCCACGGAGAGAAGCCCGAGCAGTGCCAGCGAGAGGAGCAGTGCGAGGCCGCTCCGCCGGTCCCTGAGGAGCAGGTACGGGACGAAGAGCAGGCCGACCGCCGCGAGCAGCAGGGCCAGGTACAGGCTGGATACCTGGTGGTAGAAGACGACGGCCGAACCGAGCACCGCGAGCAAGAGGCCGTTGCGCGCGGAAGGCTCGGCGTAGAGGCGTACCAGGGCCACGATGGCGAGGACCATCAGGAACTGGGAGGCGACCTGGTTCGGGTACATCGCATCGTTGAAGTAGTAATAGGTGCCGCCAGCCAGTACCGAGAAGAACGCGGCGGCCACCCCGTAGGCCTGTCCCCACAGGCGGCTGCCGAGCACGTAGAGGGCGAGGGCTGGCAGGACCATCAGGACGGGGCCGAGGACCGGGAAGATCTCCAGCGGTTCGAGCCCGGTCAGGCGCGAGACGGTGGCCGCGAAGACGTGGAAGCCCGGGGGGTAGATCAGGTACGAGCCCGTGTCCCCTTGCGTCAGGATCATGTCCGTCATGACCGCGTGTGAGTAATGGTCCAGGCCCCGGACGAACGGCCAGTCGTGCAGCGCCGGTCCGAGGTAACCCCGCGCCAACGCGAGCACCAACACCACCGGCAACAGGAACCGGCCCCCCGGAAACGTCCCCGCGCCCCCCGCGGAAGCCGTCTCCGAAACCTCCCCGGTCTCCCGTCCCCGACGCCCGAACGCGAGCTGCGCCGCCCCGGCGGCGAGCAGGAGCAGCGCCACGGGCAGCACGAACCGCTGCGCCTCGCCGGCGGCCTTGCACGTCCCCGTCGGCCAGCCCTCGCACGCCCCGGCGAGCCAGAAGCCGGGAAGGTCCATAAAATTGGAGGCCAGGACCAGGGCCAGCGCCACGGCCACCAACGCGAGCGCCGCCACGGGCATCCTCCCCGGCGCGCTGAGGAGGGGCTCGTCGTTGCCTTTTGCCGGCCCGAAGCGGGCGAGCGCCGCGGCCCCGAGGCCGAGCACGACCAGGGGTGATGCCACGGCTATCGGCAGGGTGACGCCGCCGCCGAGGAGCCGCGCCAGGACGAACGCCAGGACCGGCACCAGCGAGAGGGAGAGTGCGGTGGACATGGCGAGCCGTTCCGCCCATCCGGCGTCGGGGAAGAGGCACCTCGCCCAGAAATAGCCCGGCGCCGCGCCGACCAGCGCGGCTATGGGGAGGACCAGGATCAGGTCAGAGAGCACGCCCGGTCCCGGTGTCCCTCAGCCGCCGCACCGCGACAGCTTAACAGCATGGGCCGGTCCACCGAAACCGTCCGGAAAAACATTGATGCCGTAGCCCATCCCGTTTAACATCCTACCGTTCGGGCCCCGCCGCCGGGGGCCATCCCAAAGAGACGGAGCGCAGAAAGGTTGCAGCCCCCAACGCCACAGCATCGCGCCCACGATTGGCCCTCCGTCCTTCCTCGCAAGTATCCGGCGCCCGGGATGCGTGTGTAGGTGCCGGTCTTCTTGCGCGAGAGGTGGGAGCTCGTGGCGCTCGGGGCCGTGATGGTCCTGGGCGGGTTCCTCCGGTTCTACGGGCTCGGCATCCAGTCGCTGTGGAGCGACGAGCTCGCGAGCTGGTACTTCAGCCGCTCGGACGGAGTACTGCAGGTCGTCCGGAACGTGCGGGAGGACATCCATCCGCCGGGGTACTTCGTGATGCTTCACTTCGCGCAAGGCCTCTTCGGCGATTCGGAGTGGGCTTTGAGGCTGCCCTCGGCCATCGCCGGGTGGCTCTCCGTCCCGGCCATCTACCTGCTGGGGCGCAGGGTCTACTCCGGACGGGAGGGCCTCATCGCCGCGCTTCTCGTGGCGGTGTCGTGGACCGGCGTGTACTTCAGCCAGGAGACCCGCTCCTACTCCGTCCTGATCCTGCTCTCCATCGTCACCGCCTTTCTCTGGTGGAATGTGATGGGCGGCCTCCGGGAAGAACGCAGGTTGCCGAAAGCGGAGACCGTCGCCTACGTCCTCGCCGCGATACTCTGCGCCTACGCCCACTACTTCGGGGCGTTGCTCGTCGCGTTGCAGGGCGTGGCGTTGATGTTGCTGGCTTACCGCGCCTTTCCGAAGATAGCCCTGGTCTACGTGCCGGTCTCCCTGGCCTACGCGCTGTGGTTGCCTGGCATGGCGTACCAGATGCGCAACAGCACGGCGCAGGGGGCCTGGATCGGGGACGCAACCCTCTCCATCTTCCCGACTTACATCAAATTCATCTTCGGACGCTCCGAGCTCCTCGCGCTCGCCGCCTGCGCGCTCTTCGTCCTGCTTCTCGTCCGGGCCTGGGGCTTCTTCCAAACACCCCGCGAGAAGGGCTCCGGCTTCCCTGCGGGCCTGCTGCTCTTCGCCTGGCTCGTGGGACCGTTCGTCGTCGGCTACGCGCTCTCGCAGACTTCGGTCCAGTTGCTTACGCACAAAAACCTTCTCGTCTCGCTGCCGGCGGCGTACCTGCTCGTCGCGCGCGGTATCACCGGCGTGCTCCCGAACCGGACGGCGGGCAACGTCCTCCAGTGGTCGCTGGCGCTCGGGTTCGCCGCGGCGTGCCTGTTCAACCTGCTCTTCACGGCGGACTACTACTCCACCCCGAACAAGGAGCAGCTCCGGGCCTCCGCCACCTACATCAACCAGAACGAGACCCCCGAGACCCTCCTCGTCCGCTGCGACATCGACGACCGCCTGGACTACTACTTGGGCGACGGAGAACCCGGCGTCCGTCGGGACGCGGACGCCTGCACCGAGGAAGACTTCCCAGCCCTGATGGACCGGGTAGAGAAGGACGGATACCGCGAAGTCTTCTACTTTATGTCCCACAAACAACCGACCCCGGAGCTCGTCTCCCGGATGAAAGCGGAGTTCGACCTCGTCGGATACAGGCCGTTCTACAGGACGTGGGTGGCCGTGTACCGGGTTGACGGGACGCCACAAGGCAGTTCGCGGGGCGCGGAAGATGCCTGATCCCGGCCGCGGCATGACGCGCCGGGGTTTCCTCAAGGCCTCCGGCGGCCTGCTCGCCGGGGCCTATGCTCTGGGCCTCGCCGGCTGCGGGGGAGAAGAGTCCCGAGCCGCCAGGGGTCCGAACATCCTGTTCCTGATGACCGACCAGCACCGCTTCGACGCCCTGGGGAGCGTGAACCCCGTGGTCCGGACGCCGAACCTGGACCGGCTCGCGTCGCGCGGCGTCCGGTTCACGCAGGCCGTCTGCAACGCGCCGATGTGCGTGCCGAGCCGCTACTCCATGATGACCGGCCTGTATCCTTCGCAGGTCGGCGTGAGGCACAACACGCAGATGATCCCGACCGACGAAGACCTCCCCGCCCCCGTCCTCGCTCAGCGCCTCCTGGATTCAGGCTACCAGACGGCCGGCTTCGGCAAGACCCACTGGTACATGGG
>JALZNL010000400.1 GCA_030857715.1 Actinomycetota bacterium
CTTCAGGTCTGCGGTTGCGGTTCTTCTCGACAAGAGTTTCGCTCTCATCTTCTGAGTCCCGACGAGCAATTCCTGAAACCTGATGCCTGAAACCTCTAGACTATCGGATTTCCGCTCTTCTCGAAGATCCGGAACGTCCCAGTGCCCATCGCGACGAGGTTGTCTTCGGCATCGCGGACTTTTGCCTCGACGGTGGCGATGCGGCGGGTGCGGTGAACTACCTCGGCGGAGCAGGTGATCCTGCCCTCCCTCACCGCCCCGAGGAAGTGGACGTCGAGACCGATGGTCGCCGTTCTCAAGCCCACGAGCGCCGCGACTGACAATCCCATCGCGTTGTCTATGAGCGAGGCGTAGACGCCGCCGTGGAGCGTGCCGTTGCCGTTCAGATGCACGTCCTCGACGTCTATGTGGCAGATGGCGCTTCCCGGCTCGACCTCCTCCACCCTCGATTTGATGTGCCGCGAGAACGTAACCGCCTCGTCGAAATACTGCGCGAGGCGGGTCAACTGCTCCCTGTCCAGCGTCTCTTTGCCGTCATCCGTCATCTATGTTCTCCTCAAAGAAAGGTCTGTTTGCATGGCGCCAGCAAAGTCAACCATCAGGTGCTCGTCCGTGCATGCCGGGGGGACCCGCGGGCCGAGCGCCGGTCTACCGGGCCGGGATCCGGGCGCGGATGCGGGTCCCTCTGCCCGGATTGCTCTCCACCTCTAGCGTTCCGCCGAGAGGCGCGGCGCGCTCGCGCATGGAGCGCAGGCCGAGGTGGCCGGGGAACTCGCCTTCGGGGTCGAAGCCCACGCGTCATCGGAGATCTCGACGGTCATCCGCTCGGGACCGCACGCCATGTTTATCTCCACGCCCTTCGCTCGGGCGTGCTTGACCGTGTCGTGCAGCGCCTCCGGGGAGGCCTCCGGGGAGGCCTCCGGCTCGTCGCACAGGACGGTCTCGACCCGGATCTCGTGGCGGAGATACCGTCCATCAAGACCACGTCGGGCCTGAGCTCGCGGGCCACGGCCTCTTCGCCGTTCGCGGCCTCCCCTACCACCTCGACCTTGGGGCCGAGCGAGAGGAACATCCGCAGCCCTGGCGCACCACGCCGTGCTTGTCGGTTATGAGAACCCTTGTGGCCATGACTCCCTCTCTTAGGACTTTGGTCCTAGATTATCGCCCCGGCGAAAGTCCCTGGCAACAATCGTTCCTCCGCCCGATGCCCAGGGTAGAGCCCGCGGCTTTACTTGTGACCGTGCGTAAGGCAGGCGAGCGAGAGAGGTGGACGGTGTACCAGACGAACGAGACAGGGGCGCGGCACGGGCGTCGCCACGGGCTGCAAGCAGGACCTGAGAACGTCTCGCTCCACGCCGAGCCTCTAGCCGAAACGGGCCGACCAAACAGGCGGCTGCTTCCGACGGCATCAAGCTAGGGTTCGCCGGCGACAACGAGGTGCAGGGCAACCTCGTAGGAACCAGAAAGGACGGGATCACGGCCCTGGGCAACGACGGCGACGGCGTCCTCATCGGCTCGGGCGACAACTCTGTCGGGGACTTCTCTCCCAGCGCGGCCAACACCATCGCCTTCAACGAAGGCACCGGCGTGAAGGTCGTCGGTGACGACAGCATCCGCAACCGCGTCCTCGCCAACTCTATCTTCTCCAACAAGGGCCTCGGCATAGACCTCGCGGGCGGGGTGGAGAACGCCGCCGGCGCCACCGGGAACGACCCCGGGGACCTCGACGAAGGGCCCAACGACCTGCAGAACAAGCCGACCCTCACCTCAGCGGTGACCTCCGGACGCAAGACGACCGTCGGGGCCAGGCTCGGCAGCACCCCCAGCGATCCCTTCCTGATCCAGTTCTTCTCCAACCCCCCGGATAACGAGGGCAAGAAGTTCATAGGCTCCAAGAGCGTCAGCACCGACGCCAACGGCGGAGCCGTCTTCAAATTCGTCGCCCCCCAGAGGGTTCAGGCGGGGCAGAGGATAACCGCGACCGCAACCGATGTCGTCGGCGCCAACACCTCGGAGTTCTCCGCTCCGCGGGCCGTGGTGGCCCGGTAGCGTAGGTAAGGGTAACGAACAGGGGGGGCGGGCGAGACATCCCCCTACAAAAGGAGGTAGACGAGGGGGCAACCGGGGCATCCCGGAGAGCGGAGATGGAGCCCCCAGGGAGGAGCCACGGTGGCCAGGGCCTATGCCCCCCCAAAAAGAACCAAACGACAGGGTACTAGCTTCTTGCTTGGAAGCGGCCGCGACCAGCGGAAGCCAACGCCCGTCCGCTCGGGACGAACGCCTCTACCGGTGGTTTGTTGATTTCGGAAGAAGGATCCGATTGCGATCTGGGAGAGTCCGATATGTGGTCAAATTACAGCGCACTTACGGCGATCGAGCAAGCGTATTTCGAGCGATCCTAGCCCACGTATCCCGTCCCAACAAACTACCGGTAGGCCCGACCTCATCCTTTGTAGACCAAAAACTCGACCGAACCCGAAGCGACCGTGTCATTCCCCCGCAGCGCGTACACCTCGAAAGCGTACAGACGCCCCTCTCCTGTCTCTTTCACGTCGCTCGCCCGGCCGCCGACGCGGAGGACGTCGCCGAGAAAAACCATCCCGGAGAAGCGACTCCGGAAGACCTTCACGTATCCGTGCTCCAGGTTGGGCGAGAACAGGAGGCCCATGGTGGCGACCGTGAGCATGCCGTGGGCGATGACACCGGGGAGGCCCGCCGCCTCGGCGGCCTCGTCGGAGAGGTGGATGGGGTTCGGGTCCCCTGAGGCCTCCGCGTACTTCCGTAGCTGGTCGCGGTTCACGGGGGGCGGCGTCCGTTCCTCCAGATCGTCGCCCACCTTCCAGTTCGGCGGGCCGCTCATGCGGAGATCCCCTTCCTGACGGCCTCCGTGACGACAACGGTGTCGTTGGTGGTGAAGACGATGTTCCCCTGCGAGTCCTCGCCGGTCCGCTCGAAGAGGAGGAAGCCGAGCAGTCCGCGGCGGCCTCGTTTGTCGTAGGAGTCCTTGAGTTGTAGGCGGCAGAGGAGTTCGTCGCCTACGAGGAGCGGGCGTCTGTAGGAGATGCGGAACTCGCCGTGGATCAGGCCGGCAGACGGCAATTCCAGCCCCTCCACCCTCCCGTAGTCGAAGGTCCTCGGGAAGGTCGGCGGCGCGAGGAGCTTGCCGTAACGGCTCCTCTTCGCGGCTTCTTCGTCCCGGTACAGCGGGCTCGGGTCGGCGATAGCCTCGGCGAAGAGGCGCACGGCGTCCCGTTCGACCACGTTGTGCACCGGCTCCGAGCGCCGCCCGAGGAACTCTTCGTAGAGCACTAGTGGGTCACTTGGCTCGCGTGTCGCCATTTCTCCACGATGCTCCTCCGCCTTCGTATCGGCCTTCGCGTACAGGCTCCGCTACCTCCCAGTGCATGCCGTCTCTTCCGAGCACGCTCCCGCCGTGCCGCTCTACGACCGCCCCACTCAA
>JALZNL010000001.1 GCA_030857715.1 Actinomycetota bacterium
ACCTGGAACCTCAAAACCTTATCCCTACAAGCGCCTCGACCTCACCGACAGCCGCCATGCCGATCCGGTGGCTCAAGAGTCCTGAAAGTCGCTGTCAGGGCGGCGCTGAACGCGTAGGGCAGCTTCTGGGGACCGAAGATTCTCAGCAGTACCCCGACCAGTTTCTGGAGTGCCCCCACGGCGAATAAAAGCGAGCCCAAAAGGACGCCGAAGCCGATGAGTAAGCCCACTTCGGCCATTATGTCGCCAAAGCCCTGCGCTATGGTTCCTATCGTGCTCTCGAATCCCAGTCCCGCCGCAAGACCCAGGTAGATCGAGCCTATTACCAGGGCGATCACCGGGTCGATACGGGTTACCAGGATCAACAATACTATTGCGATTATGGCAATCGCCGTGTGTAGAACAATCAACGTGTCACTCATGCTGCCCTCCTTCTAGGCCCAGGGCTGCCGTGGTCTCGGCTTCCCCGTAGCCGAGCTCCGCCAGGATCTTTTCGTTGTGCTCCCCGACCTCGGGGATGGGGGTCATGACCGGCTCCGCGCCGGCGAGGGTGGCCGGAGGCAGAAGACCTCGCAGAGGACCCACCGGCGAGCCGAACTCGCGCCAGCGGTTTCGCGCCTCCAGCTGGGGGTGATCGAGGAACTGCCGCACGGTCCGCATCCGGGCGTTCGCCACCCCCGCCCCTTCGAGCCTCTCCATAACTTCCTCCGAGGAGAGGCCGGAGAAGACCCGCTCTATCTCGGCGTGCAGCTCGTCGCGGTTCTCGACACGCCTGGAGTTCTTGCCGAAGCGGTCGTCTTCGGCCATCCCCTCGCGCCACAGGACCTCATCGCAGAACTTCTTCCACTCGCGCTCGTTCTGGATGCCCAGGAAGACGACCTCGCCATCCCCACACCCGAACGGGCCGTAGGGGGCGATGGCCGCGTGGCTCGCCCCGCTCCGCCGGGGCTCCTCGCCGCCGTACCCGGCGAAGTACGCCGGGAAGCCCATCCACTCTCCCAACGCCTCCAGCATCGAGATCTCCAGCGTCGCGCCCTCGCCCGTGCGCTCGCGCCTGAGGAGGGCGGAGAGGATGCCGGAGTAGGCGTACATCCCCGCGGCGATGTCCGCGGCGGAGATGCCGACCTTGGAGGGCGTCTCTTCCGTGCCGGTGATGGAGACTAGCCCCGCCTCGCACTGGACGAGCAGGTCGTAGGCCTTCTTCTTGGTGTACGGTCCGCCCTCGCCGTAGCCCGAGACGGAGCAGTGCACCAGCCGCGGGTACTCTCCCCTCAGCTCTTCTGCGCCGAAGCCGAGGCGTTCGGCGGCACCCGGGGCGAGGTTCTGCACGAAGACGTCGGCCCCGGCAACGAGCTTACGGATCGCCTCTTTCGCGCCGTCGCTCTTGAGGTCGAGGGCGAGCGACTCCTTGGAGCGGTTGAGCCAGACGAAATGGCTGGACATGCCCCTGACCGTCTCGTCGTAGCCCCGGGCGAAGTCCCCGACGCCTGGGCGCTCGACCTTTATGACCCTCGCGCCGAGGTCGGCGAGCTGACGGGTGGCGAACGGGGCGGCGACGGCCTGTTCGACCGAGACGACGGTTATGCCCTCGAGGGGGAGAGCCCCCCCCATTATCGAAAGGTCCCATCAAGACCGAACGCGTATCCCACCCTTCCGACCGTCGCCAGGCGCGCGTACTCCGTCTCGATGGTTTCGACGCTCATAGACTCTCTCCCATCCGTGCTTCACTGCGCCACCGCTCGCGGCCCTCGCGGTACAGGTCGCCGCCGTGCAGGCCGTTGACGACTACGACCGGGAAGTCCTCGACCATGAGCCGCCTTACCGCCTCAGCCCCGTCGGCGTCAAGGTCGGCGATCATCACGCGGGCACCTCTCCACCGAGACGCGCCCGATCCCCGGATCCCCAACGCCGCCCCTCACGACCAACTCTCATGCCCACCCCTTTCCTGGTCCGTGCTTCGCGATCCGCTACGACGGCGTCGGTCCCCTTCGCCCCTCGGAACTCGACCGCCACCCTACGGCAGCGTTTCGGGTCACCCCACGACCGAGACAAGGCCGACGACGACGCATGTCCCCTCTCAAACAAGCATTGCGCAGATCTCTGAAGGTAGGTAGATGCCTTGGGTACAGCCTCACAGCCTTCAAACTCCTCCCTTTCCCAGATTCTATTTTCTATACTAAATATAAAACTGTCAAGCGTCGGCGCGTGATTCTGTATTCTCTGTTTCCGGGGGCGTTGATGTAGACTCATTCGGGCAGCCTACGACGGCGGTGAGGAGGTCGAATGGCGCGAGAGACGGAAGTCTCCATGACAAAAACGCAGGCCGCCTTCCACCGCATACGCGCGGCCGTCGAGGAGGGTCGGCTGAAACCCGGAGACCGGTTAAAGGCGGCCACGCTCCAGGAGGAGCTCGGCATGAGCCCGACCCCCATCCGGGAGGCTTTGCGCCTGCTGCAGGCCCAGGGTCTGGTCGAGCACCGGCCCCACCACGGGATGGTGGTGGCGGAGTACCCGGTCGAGCAAACCGAGGAGGTGTACCGTTTGCGCCTGGTCCTCGAGCCGATGGCGACGGGGCTTGCCGCCGAGCGCGCCACGGCGGGGCAGTTGGAGGAGATCCGCCGACTGCTAGATGATCTGCGGGAGGCCGTCCGGGCAGGGGACGCCCGCGTCGACGCGGCCGAGCTGAATGCCGCCTGGCACCGCGCGGTCTACGAGGCCGCCGGCTCGCGTTACCTGGAGGAGTTCATCGCCCGCCTCTGGGGGGTCCTGCCCCTGGAGGCCATCTGGTTGGCCAGCCGCTCCGAGGCTTCGATCGAGGAGCACGAACGCATCACGGCCGCCGTCGAGGGACGCGACGCGTCGAAAGCGGCCGACCTTGTTCGAGAACACATAGAAGCCACAGCCCGGATGAGAGAGCGTCTGCATGGAGCCTGACCACAGCCCGAGAGGCTCGCGCGTGATCACCGTCCGGGGGACGGTTCAGGAGAGGTTCAAGGAGCCCGCGGACTGCTCCAGGTCTTCCGGAATTCGCGCCTCGAACTCCTGATTCTCGCCGGTGATCGGGTGCCGGAAGGAGAGCTTTTCGGCGTGGAGCCAGAGCCGGCGTCCTGGCACGGGCGTCCCGTAGAGCGGGTCGGCGTAGACGGGATGGCCGATGGCGGAGAGGTGGACCCGGATCTGGTGCGTCCTCCCCGTCTCTAAGCGCACCCGCAACATCGTGTGCCCATCGACCTCCGCGAGCTTCTCGAAGTGCGTGACGGCCTCCTTGCCAACCCCGGCCGCCATCAGCGTGGGATTGTCCGGGTCACGCCCCACGGGCGAGTCTATGGTCCCCGTCTCCGGCAACCCCGACCCGACGACGACGGCCCGGTAGACCCGGCCAACCTCCCTGCGGGCCATCATGCCGACGAGCCGCGAGTAGGCCGGCTCGCCCCTGGCGAGGACCATCAACCCGGAGGTGTCCCTGTCCAGGCGGTGCACGACGCCGGGACGGGAGGAATCTTCGCCCCCTGAAATGACCCTGTCCAATAGCGCGTTGACCAGGGTGCCCGACGGGTTGCCGGCGCCAGGATGCACGACGAGGCCCGCGGGCTTGTCCACGACGACCAGGTGCTCGTCCTCGAACACCACGGGAACGGGTATCTCCTCCGGCGACAGGCCTTCGTCGGGCACGCTGGCTTCTACAAGGTCCCCGCCCCGCACCTTGTAGGATGCGCCCTCCCGCCTGCCGGCCACGAGCAGCAGCCCACCATCCAGCAGGCGCCGCACGGCGCTGCGGCTGAGGCCCAGCCGCCGGGCGGCGAGCCGGTCCAGCCGCTCCCCAGCCTCGCCCGGCCCCACCTCGAAGGTCTTCGACGGCACGCGGTTACCGCGGGCGCGAGATGAGAACCTCCCGCACCCTCTCCACACCGACGCCGTCCACGAACACGATCTTATCCCTCCCCGAGAGGCCCCGCACGACCCGTACATGCGAAGGCGCGGCACCGGTCCTTTCGGCCACGAAACGCTCGACTTCGGCGTTGGCCTTGCCGTCGACCGGAGGGGCGGCGACCTTCAGCTTGAGGGCCGCTTCGCCGTAGAGTCCTTGCAATCCCGTGGTCTTCGCGTTGGGCGAGACGCGCAGCCTGACGAGGGCGCCGTCGCCCTTCGGGACGACGGGGTCGCTACTCACGCCTGCGGAGGAAGCGGCTGGCGCGGGAGATCCTGCTGTCCTTCTCCTCTTCCTTGTTCTCCCGGTCGAAGAACTCGTGCGAGCGGCTCTCCTCCGCCAGAGTCGGCTCCTCCCGCTCCACCTCGTCCGCGGCCCCGGGCTCGTCGGTGGCTGACTCCGTGGACGACTCGGTCTCCGGCTCGGTCGCCACGGGCTCTTCCGCCACGGGCCCTTCGGCCGGCGCGTCCTCCGCCGAGGGCGCTGTTTGCGGCTCGTCGGTCTCGGACCCGGAGGTCATGCGCTCACTCGGGCTGAGTATCCGGGTCTCCTGGTCTCCCTCCCGCGGCTCGTCCGCGAGCGGGCCCGTTCCCTGCCGCTCCTCGGCCTCCGAAGTATCCTCTGGCCCGGCCTCCGGGGCCGCCGCGGTCTCGATGGGTTGGGTCGCGCTAGGGTCGTCCAGGTCGGCGGCGTCCGGGCCCGTCGTCCCGAAGGCCGGCTCCGCTTCGTCCGACGCTTCGGCGGGCTCCTGCTGGGCGGCGGCCTCGCGGACGACCGCTATGGACTCCGTGTCCAGCCGTTCCCGCAGGGCCGCCTCTATGTCCCTGGCGGAGGAGACTTCCATGTTCGCCATCATGTCCATATAGGTCTTCAAGAGTTGGCGGAAGTCGTTGGCGAAGCTCCTTTTCGCGTCCTGCAGGGCCTCGTAGGACTCCTGCACCCTCTCTATGCGCGACGAGGAGTCGGCGAGCATCTGGTGGGAGCGGTTCTGGGCGTCCTTGACGGTGAACTCCGCCTCCCGGCGCGCGCTCTGGCGGACGTCTTCGGCCTCCCGGTTCGCGCTGCGCCTGAGGTCGTTCGCCGCCTGCTCGGCGTGGACGAGGGCGGCCCGGATGGATCCCTCCAGGTCCTCGAACTGCTGCAGGCGCTCACGGAGGCTGTTCGTCTCCTCGCGCATCCGCTGGTTGTCGTTGTAGTTGCGCTCGAACTCGTCGGCCACCGTGTCCAGGAAGTCGTCCACCTGGTTCGCGTCGTAGCCGCGGAACCCGTTCCTGAACTCCTTGCGGCGGATGTCTATCGGTCGTATCGGCATCTCACATCACCCCGTGACTGGTCCAATAAAGTTTACGATGATCAACTTCAACAGCGTCCGAGCGATAGAGAGCCCGAAGATCGCGATGATCGGGGACAGGTCTATCCCGAATCCCCCGAGCTGCAGCATCGGCACCCGGCTCCTGATAGGCATCAGGATCGGGTTCGCCACGGCCCTCACCGCATCGTAGACGGCCTGCAGAAAGGAGCTCGACGGGTACCCCGGGAACCAGGAGAACAGGATGGACGCGATGATGAACCCGAAGAGGATGTAGAAGGCGTAGTCCACGAGCGTGGTCAGCAAGCTCACCACGTCGTAGCCGAACTGCTGGATCAGGAGCAAAAGCTAACCCCCGAGTCCCCGCGCCTGCTCCGTCGCCGCCTCGACCCCGTCGTGAATGGCCCCGACGAAACCGGCCTTCTCCATCGCGACGAACGCCGCCGCCGTCGTCCCGCCCGGCGTCATCACCTCGTCGCGCACCTGGTGGGCGCTCCGGTCCTTGAGGAGCACCGCCGTCCCCCCTATGGTCTCGACGACCAGCCTCCTCGCGACGTCGCGCGGGATGCCCTGGCGGACGCCCGCCTGTATGAGGGCGTCGGCGAAGAGGGCGACGTACGCCGGTCCCGAGCCGTGCAGGGCGGTTGCGGCGTCGAAGAGGCGCTCCGGCAGTTCCATCACGTCGCCGACGTGGCGGAAGATCTCCACGACGTCCCCGAGCATCACCCGTCCTGGCTCGTTAGCGGTCACGACGGCGGAGCCGAGCCCGACCGAGGCGCACACGTTCGGCATCACCCGCAGCACGGCCGCGCCCTTAGGAAGCCGCTCGGAGATCTTCGCGATGGACACACCCGCCGCGACGCTGGCGACCGCCTTCCCGGTGTCGGGCCCGAGGGCGGGTGAGATCTCCTCCATCACGGCCCCCACGTCCCAGGGCTTGACGGCGACGAAGACGAGGTCGCTCCGTTCGGCGACCTCCAGGTTCGACGGGGTGGTGTGGACCCCTACCCTCTCGTAGACCGCCAGTTGTTCGTCGTGGACGTCGCTGGCGGAGAGGTCGAAGTCGCCGGACTCGGCCAGCCTCAAGAGGAGGGAGCCCCCGATCTTGCCGACCCCGATGATGCCGACCTTCTGCAAGTCCCCCCTCAGGAGCCCTAGAGCTGGTTGAAGAACGCCCGCTCGGCGATGCGCTTGCGCTCCTCGGCGCTCACCTCGACGTCGCGCGGGGTCAAGAGGAAGACCCGGTTGGCGACGGACTGGATGTTCCCGTCCATCGCGTAGGTGAGCCCGGAGCAGAAGTCCACCATCCGCCGCGAGAGGTCGCCGTCCACGTTCTGGAGGTTCAGGATCACGGGCTGCTGGCGCTTGTAGCGGTCCGCGAGGTTCTGGGCGTCGTTGAAGCTGGCCGGCTCCACGACGCTCACGCGGGTCGGCCGCTGGTCCGGCACGGGACGCAGGTGCGACGGCTGGTTCTGGCCGGCGTAGCGGTCGGCCCCGCGGCCCGGCCCCTCGCTGCCGAAGAGGTCGCCGAGGGAGGTGCCGAAGGCGGAGGAACGCTCCGAGCGGCCGAGCCTGCGGACCGTCGGCCCTGGCTCAGCCCCCCCGCGCGAACCGTTGGCGTAGGCGTCGTTCACCTGGCGGCGGTCCTCTTCCTCTTCGTCCTCGTAGTAATCGTCCTCGTCGACACCGAAACCGAACCAGGCTGCGATCCGGTCCAGACGGTCCCTAACTCCCATCGTGCCTCCTTACGGGCCCATCCTCCTCGATTAGCATCCGCCCGATCCTGACCACGGTGGCTCCCTCTTCGACCGCCACTTCGTAGTCGCTGCTCATTCCCATTGATAGCTCGGAGAGATCGAAGTGCGGGCTCCAGCTTCCGCGTAGCCTATCACGGATGGACCTGAGTTTCGCGAAAACATAGCGTACCCGTTCGGCCTCTTCAACCAGCGGCGCCAGGGTCATGAACCCCCTCGCCCGCACCCGCCCCTCCGTCCCGGCCGCCGCCTCCAGTAGCTCCTCCACCCCGTCTTCCGAAACCCCGTGCTTGCTCTCCTCCCCCGACACGTTCACCTGGAAGAGGACCTCTGTGCCACCCTCCGGCGCCCGCCGGCCAAGCTCTTCCACAAGCTTTACGGAATCGACCGAGTGGATGAGGCCAACCCTGGGCGCCACGAGCTTCGCCTTCCGCCGCTGCACGTGCCCGATAAAGTGCCACTCGAAGGCATCCCCGAATAGCTCCTGCTTCTCCACCAAGTCCTCGGCCCGGTTCTCCCCCAGCAACTCCACCCCCGCCCCCACGAGAGCGCCGACCTGCTCGGGCACGTAGTACTTGCTCGCGACGAGTACCCGGACTTCCTCCGGCCCGCGCCCCGCCCTCTCCAGCGCCCCGGCCACGTTCTCCCGCACGACCGCGAGCCTATCCCGAACGCGGCCCTCCGTGGCGGACGCCGTCATCCGGCCACCTTCACGACGGAGGCCAGGTTGCGCCCGGTAAGCGGCTTCTCTTTGCGGTGCGAGAAGAAGAGGTCGGGCCGACAGCCCGTGCACAGACCGAGATCCACGACCTCCACCCCAGCGCGTTCGAGGTCGACCCGTATCGCCCCCGGCAACGACAGGTGGCGTCCGGAGACCACGTCGTCCCCGAACTCCCCGGCGAAGGCGTCCGCCAGCTCCCGGGACACTTCGTAGCAACACCCCCGGATGCACGGCCCTATATAGGCGCGTTCTATGTTGCCGGACATCCGGCGGGCGGCCTTGCCCGAGATGCCGGACAGGGTACCCCGCCAGCCCGAGTGGACCATCGAGACCTCGTCGTCCCCGACAAGCGCCACGGGCACGCAGTCAGCCACGGCCACGTTGAGGCAAAGGTCTTGTTCGGAGGTGAGCAAGGCGTCGGCCTCGCCGGCGAACCCTCCCTCGGAGACGCACGTGACACCGTCGCCCGCCACCTGCTTGACCCAGGCCGAAGGCCGGTCACCCATCGCCCTGCGGATAACCCGGATGTTCTCCCCGACGATTTCGGGGTCGTCGCCCACCTTCACGGAGACGTTCAGTTCGTCGTAGGGCGGGCCCGACACGCCGCCGAGGCGGCTGAAGAAGAAGACCTGTGCTCCCTCGGGTTCCGGGTCCGGGGAGACGTAGACGGCGCCCCCGGCCGCCGTGTGGATGGCGGCGGGGACGCCGTCGTGGAGTTCGGGAAGCTGCGCGCGCACGCTCCGGGCGGTCGTGGCTACCTGCGCCGCAAAAAGGCCGGGATGTCCAGGACGTCGCCCTCCTGCGAGGGGGAGTCAGGCTCCTCTTCGCGCTGCTGCTGCTGCGGCTCGGCGACGGACCGCTCCGAGCGGCGCTGGTTCGCCAGGCGCTGGTCGAAGCCCGTCGCTATGACCGTAACGCTCACCCGGTCGCCGTAAGCGTCGTCTATTACGGCGCCGAAGATCAGGTTAGCGTCCTGATGGGCAGCATTGTGGACGATCTCAGCCGCCTCGTTCACCTCGAAGAGGCCCAACTCGGGTCCGCCGGTGATGTTCAGGATGATCCCGGTCGCACCCTCGATGCTCGCCTCCAGCAGCGGGCTCGAGATCGCCGTCTTCGCCGCCTCCGAACCCCTGGACTCGCTGGTAGATTCCCCTATGCCCATCAACGCCGAGCCCGAGTTGTGCATGATCGTGCGCACGTCCGCGAAGTCCAGGTTGATGAGGCCGGGCACCGTGATGAGGTCCGTGATGCCCTGGACGCCCTTCCTCAGGATGTCGTCAGCCATCTTGAAGGCGTCCATCATGCTGGTTCGTTTTTCGGCGACCTGCAACAGCCGGTCGTTCGGGATGATGATCAGGGAGTCCACGTTCTCCTTGAGGCGCTTGATCCCCTCCTCGGCGTACGTCGAACGCCGACGTCCCTCGAACGCGAAAGGCCGCGTCACCACCCCGACGGTAAGCGCCCCGGAGTCGCGCGCGATCTTGGCGACCACCGGCGCCGCCCCGGTTCCGGTCCCGCCGCCCTTGCCGGCGGTGACGAAGACCATGTCCGCCCCGCGCAGGGCCTCCTCGATCTCCGCCTTGTTCTCCTCGGCGGCCTCCATCCCGATCTTCGGATCGGCGCCGGCCCCGAGGCCGCGCGTAATCTTCTCTCCTATGTGGATCTTCTGGTCCGCGTCGCACATCTGGAGCGCCTGCGCGTCCGTGTTGACTGCGATGAACTCGACCCCCTGCAACCCCGAGTTGATCATGCGGTTGACGGCGTTGGTTCCACCACCGCCAATCCCCACAACCTTGATAACCGCCAGATAGTTTGTCGCCGCGTCCAACATCCCTCGTCTACCCTCCATCACGCGCTTTTCGGGGGGCTCGTCCGTCTATCCTCCTCGGAACCAGCCCTTGACCGCCGACACTATGCTACCAAAACTGGTAACTCCTGCACCTTTACTCTTTGGTCCAGGGTCACCGTTACGAGCCGCGAAGTATAGCAGACCTACAGACGTGGAGTACTGAGGCTTCTGTACAGGTTTAATCTCGCCCTTGACACGCCTGGGCGCGACCATCTGCACGCGCATGCCCAGGATGTCCTCTGCGAGCTCGGGCATACCGTTGAGAAGTGAGCCTCCGCCGGTAAGCGCGACGCCGCCCGGAAGAAGGTCGCGCATGCCGGCCGCGTCGAGGGTATCGCGGACGTACTCGAGGACTTCGCGGGCCCGGTACTCCAGGATCTGGCAGGTGAAATTCGCGTTGTAGAAGCGGTCGTCGATCTTGACGGCGGCGACGGAGTCTACGGTCTCGGAGAGCACGGTTCCGTAACGGAGCTTGAGGTGTTCCGCCGTGCGCTCGGGCACCTTGAGCCCGTAGGCGACGTCTGAGGTGAAGCTCTCGCCACCGAGGGGGATGACCGCCGTGTGGGTCAGGGCGCCACGGGAGAAGGTGGCGACGTCGGTCGTGCCGCCGCCTATGTCCACCAGCGCTATGCCGGCCTCGCGGTCGGCGTCGAGCAGGCAGGCCTCCGCGGAGGCGAGCGGTTCTAGAACGACGCGCGAGACGCTGACGCCGCAGTCCTCCACGGCCCGCAGGAGGTTCTGGATGCTGGAGACCGCCCCGCTAACGACGTGGGCCCGCATCGTCACCTTGCGGGCTGCGAGGCCCAGCGGGTTCTTGACGCCCTCCGAGCCGTCGAGGACGTAGCCGCGGGGGACGACGTGGATGACCCTCTCGTCCTCGTGAAGGTCTAGCTGCCGGGCTTCCTGCTCGAGTTTTCTCAAGAAGCGCTCGTTCACGGTGAGGTTCCGGCTCCGGTTGAGGAGGGTGACCTCGGTGTTGAAGGACGAGATGTGGCTGCCGGCGATGCCCACGCTCACCTGCCCGCCGCGCACGCCGCAGGCGTCCATCGCCTCTGCGATCGACTCCGCCGCGGCCTGACGGTCCACCACGACGCCCCGCTTGAGGCCGTAGCTCGGCGCCTCCCCGATGGAGAGCACCTCGGCCCACCCGCGCCGCGCGTCCACCCGGCCGGCGACGGCCACGATCTTGGTGGTCCCCACGTCAATGCCGTAGACGAGAGAAGGCGCCATCTACAGGCTCCCCGTGCCGTCGCCCACATCGGCGTCGGCCGTTACCACCACCCGGCCGGGGGAGCGCAGATCGAAGACCGCCGACTCGCGCCAGCGCCCCATCGCGTCCCCGAGGGCCCGGACCTGCGTCCCCGAAACATCCTCGGCAAAGACGACCTGACGGCCCTCGACGGTCGCGGCGATACCCCCGGGACCGGCGCTGTCCACCGACTCCATCCGCAGGCCGCCCTCTTTTAAGACCCTCCCGACCCTCAAAACGTCTCCTACCTGGTCCTCGTCCAACTCTACCCTCTGGAGGCCCACTCCCCCGAGCCCCGGGAGCGCCCCGCCGTCAAGCGCAAGGGTCCTGCGCTGTCCCTCGACCTCAGCGTCGAGCACCGGCCTTCGCTCCTCAACCTCAACCGTAACTATACCGGACTCGGTATCTTCGAGCACCTCCGCACCCTCGACCCAGAGATTAGCCTCCACCCTGCGCTCCAGCTTTTCATCGTTGAGGGTGAGCAGGCTCGCGTGCTGGGAGACAGCGTCCCAGGCGTCGGATTCGGGGTACATGGTGGCGCCTTCGACCCGTATCCCGGTCACGGGGAAGCTCAGGTATGTGACGACCACGACCGCGGCGGTCGTCACTACGGCGACGAGCAGGGAGAGGAGGATGGAGCGCAGGTGGGAGGTCACGGTCTCTATCTCGGGGCCTCCAGCAGTTCGAGGAGGTCGTCGCCCACGCCGGAGATGTCGCCTGCGCCGAGGGTTAGGACGAGGTCGCCGGGTTCGGAGACGTCGCGGAGGACACGAGGGATGGCGCTCTGTTGTGGCAGGTAGAAGACCTCGGGGTGCCCTCGGGTCTCGCAGATGGCGTCCACAATCAGCTTCCCGTTCACGCCGGGCTGGGGCATCTCCCCCGCCCCGTAGACCTCTGTTATGACGACGGCGTCCGCCGAGCCGAATGCGTCGCCGAACTCCTTGTAGAGGGCGCGGGTTCGCGAGTAGCGGTGGGGCTGGAAGACCGCGATCACACGCCCCCCCTCACCCACGGTCGAGCGCGCCGCATCGAGCGTGGCGGAGAGCTCGGTCGGATGGTGGGCGTAGTCGTCCACCACCCGGACCTCCCCCCGCTCCCCCTTGAGCTGGAACCTCCGCCGCACGCCGCCGAAGGTCCGCAGGGTCAACGCCGCCTCGTACGCGTCGTGCCCGAGCCAGCGGGCCGTCGCGACGGCGGCCAGCGAGTTGAGCACGTTGTGCCGCCCGTATACCCCGAGCTCGACCGTACCCCGCTCCTCGCCATCCTCGAAGAGCCTGTAGCTGTTCGGCCCGAGGACCTCGGCCCGGAGGTCGCCCCCCGAGATGCCGTAGGTCGTGACGGGACAGGGCGCCTCTGCCGAGAGCCGCAGGCACACGGGGTCGTCGGCGCAGGTGACGAGGTGGCCGTCGGGGGGCAAGGCATCAAGGAACGTTCCGAACGTCTCGATCACGTCGTCCAGCGAATCGTAGAAGTCCGGGTGGTCGAACTCGACGTTCGTCACGATAGCAACCTGGGGGCGGAGGTACAGAAAGGAGCGGTCGCTCTCGTCTGCCTCGGCGACCACGAGGTCCTGGCGCCCGAAGGCGACGTTGCTCCCGATGTCGTTCAGCTCGCCGCCCACGAGCGCCGTCGGGTTCTCGCCGAGAGACCTCAGGACGTGGGCCGTCATGCTGGTTGTGGTGGTCTTGCCGTGGGTGCCGGCGACGGCGACACTGCGGCTGCCCTCGAGGATGGAGGCCAGGGCCGCGGCGCGGGGCAGGACCGGGATCGACCGCCGCCGGGCCTCGAGGAGCTCGGGGTTCGTCTTCGGGATGGCCGTGGAGATCACGACCTGCTCGGCGTCCCCCACCTGCCCCGTGTCGTGCCCGATGTACACGTTGATGCCGGCCTCACTGAGCCTTCTGGTGTAGGTGGACTCCTTGAGGTCCGAGCCGGACACCTCGTGCCCCCTGGTCTTGAGGACCTCGGCGATGCCGCTCATCCCCGCCCCGCCGATGCCTATCATGTGGATCTTCACCGCCTACTCCTCTCCGGCCGCCCGCAACAACCGACCGGCGACGGCGTCCGCCGCCCCCGGGGTCGCCAGCGCGGCCATACCGCGGGCAAGCGCCTCGCGTCTGTCGTCGTCGTCTAGCAGGATCTCGACCCTGCGCTTCAGGGACTCCGCCGTGACCTCGGCGTCCATCATCAGCTCGCCGGCCCCCTTTTCGGTGAAGTAGCGGGCGTTGTGCAACTGGTGGTCGCCCGTGGCGAACGGAAAGGGAATGAGCACCGCCGACCTGCCCGCCGCCGCAATGTCGAAGAGCGACCCGGCGCCAGCCCGGCTCACGACCAGGTCGGCCGCGGCCAGGTACCTCCAGAAGTCGTCGACGTATTCGAGGATCACGTGCCGCGGGTTCTCCGTCGAGAGCCGCCCGAAGTCCCGGCGCCCCGCAACCTGCACGACCGTGTAAGGCGTGCTCCCGCGAAAAGCCTCGACCGCGGCGAGGTTGAGCTTGAGCGCACCCCCGCTCCCGCCAAAGACCACCACCACCGGCGGCTCCAACCCGAGGTCCCGCAAGGCCTCCTCCCGCGAAGCCCCGAAAAACTCCCCCCGCGTCGGCATCCCGACCGTCTCCGCGCCCTTCAGGTAGTCGGCCGCGCGGGGAAAGGTCACCAGCGTCTCCTGCGTGATCCTGCCGGCCGCCCGGTTTACCCGACCCGGCACGCTGTTCTGCTCGTGCAGCAGCGTCGGCACACCGAGCGTCCTCGCCGCTACCACCGCCGGCGCACTAGCGTATCCCCCCACCCCCAAAACCGCCCCCGGCCCGATCTGGTGTATTATGCGTCTACAAATGTGGATGGCCTTGAAGAAGAGGGCGGCGGCGCGGGCGCGGGTCAGGGGGTTGCCGGCGAAGCCGGTGAGGTTCAGGGGGTGAAGCGGGAAGTTGGCGTTGGGGACGAGGGTTGCTTCGATGCCGGTTCGAGAGCCGACGAAGTGTACTTGTGCGCCCATGGAGCGCAAGCTAGAGGCCACGCACAGCGCGGGGATCGCGTGGCCGCCCGTTCCGCCCCCGGCTATCAGCACGCGCGGGGGTTCGGCGGGGTTTGATCTCTCTCGCTCTCTCACTGTCCTCCGATATCCTGTAGAGGAGCCCGACGGCGGCGAAGCATACCAGGAGGCTCGAACCCCCGTAGGAGACGAAGGGCAGCGTCATCCCGGCGAGCGGCAACACCACCATCGCGGCCCCCATGTTGAAGACGGCCTGCAGGACGAGCATCGTCGTCAGCCCGGCCGCCACGCAGCGGGCCATCACCGAGGGGGCTTCCAGCGCGATCTTCACCCCGGCCAACGCGATAAAGCAGAAGGCGGCGATCACCCCGATCATGCCCAGGAGGCCCAACTCCTCGCCGACGAGGGCGAAGATCATGTCCGTGCCTATCTCCGGCACGTTCGCCCCCTGCCCACCCGACCCCGCGCCGGAGCCGAAAATGCCGCCGGATTTTATCGCGATCATGGCCTGCACGTTCTGGTAACCAGAGGTGTCCGCGACGGCCCACGGGTCGAGGAAGGTCAGGAACCGCTCGCGCCGGTAGGGGGCGAGCAGCATGACCGCCGCCAGGGCTGCCACGGCCGCGAGGCCCGATAGCAGCAGGTCCTTCGTGCGGACCTCCGAGGCCCACAGCGCCCCCGCCACGCCCGTCAGCAGGATGACCGAGGTACCGAAATCGGGTTCGACCAGGACGAGCCCGAAGAGCACGCCGATGGCGGCCAGGGGCTTCAACGGAAGACCGGAGCCCGGCTTCAGGCGTGCCAGAGCGCAGCTCAGGTAGACGACCGCCGCGATCTTCGCGAACTCCGACGGTTGGAGGCTCATGAAGCCGACGTCGAGCCACCGGCTGGAGCCGTTGACCCTCACGCCTATGCCCGGGATCAGGACGAGCACGAGCCCCACCAGCACGACCCCGTACAGGATGTTGGCGTACTTCCTCCACACCGTGTAACGGACCCGACTCACCACCAGGAACGCCCCGATCCCGATCCCCAAATGCGCGAGCCGCATGAACAGGATCTCCGTCCCGGAGAAACGCCATGTGGCCGAGTACACCATCACGACCCCGAGCAACGAGAGGCCGAGCGCCACGAAGAACAAATTGGTCCTGAGCGCCGTCACCGTCGGACAGCCCCCCGTTCCCCCGCGAGCCCGCGGACGAGGCGCGCGAACTCCTCCCCCCGCTCCGCGTACCCGGCGAACTGGTCGAAGCTCGCGCACCCCGGCGAGAGCAGGACCACGTCGCCGGCCCGCGCAACCTCGGCGGCCCGTCCCACGGCCGACCGGAGGTCCCCCAACCGCTCGACCAGGCCCGCGCGCCCCCCGTCTTCGAGAAACCCAGCGATGCGCGGCCCCGCCTCCCCCTGGCACAGGACGGCGCGGCATCCCCCGATGTAAGGCAGGACCTCCGCAAAGTCCGTGTGCTTCTCCGAGCCGCCGAGGATCAGGACGACCGGCCGTTCAAAACCACCGAGCGCGGCCGCGACCGCAGCCGGGTTGGTCGCCTTCGAGTCGTTCACGTAAGTCACGCCGCCGCTTTCAGCCACGACCTCCAGCCGGTGGGCCATGAGCCTGTAGTCCAGCAGCCCTTCCCGGATACCGTCCAGCGCCGCTCCCAGCCTCTCCGCCGTCGCCGCCGCGAACAGCGCGTTCACGTGGTTGTGGGTACCGCCGAACGAGAGCTCGTCGACGCGGGCAAGCTCGACGCCGGACAGGTAGAGGCGTCCGTCGCGGACCGCCGTGTCGCCTTCGCCGACCATCAGGACCTCGCCCGGTAGATCCGGCGCCGCGTCAAGTCCGACGGGGTCGTCCGCCGCGACGAGGGCGAGGTCCGTGTCGTGCTGTCCTTCGAAGACGCGCAGCTTGTCCCGACGGTAGTCCGCGAAGGAGGCGTGCCAGTCCATGTGATCCGGGCGCGCGTTCAGCAGCGCCGCGACCTCGAAGCCCGGCTCTCTCATGTAGTGGAGTTGGAAAGAGGAGACCTCGAGGAGGAGAAGCCCGGCCGCGCGGGCTTCTTCGAGGCAGCCCGTCAGGGCCCGCCACGAGTTCCCCGCCACGGCGAGCGGCACGCCCGCGGCCTGCAGGACTCGGCCGAGCATGTCCACCACGGTTGTCTTGCCGTTGGTGCCGGTTACTGCCGCCACCCGCACCCCCGCGCCCAAAAGCTCCAGGCCAAGGGCCACCTCTGATAGCACCGGAACGCCGGCCCTCTCGGCAGCCCTGAGCACCGGGTCACTCGGCCTGACGCCGGGACTCACCACGACCCGGTCGACGCCGTCCAGGACCTCGGGGCCGGCGGCGAGGCGGACTTCCGCGCCCAGTGCCGCCGCGGTGTCCCGCAGGTGTTTGCCATCGTTGGAGTCCGCAGCGAGCACTTCAGTGCCCCGTTCCAAGAGCGCTCTCGTCGCGGCGACTCCCGACTCTCCCAGGCCGTAGACGAGGGTCTTCACGGGTTCAGCCCACCGAGTTGTAGAGGAACAGATAGTAGAGGAAGAAGCCGAACGCGGAGCACGCAGCCTGCAAGATCCAGAACCGCACCACGATCTTGTTCTCCTCCCAGCCCAGGAACTCGAAGTGGTGGTGGATCGGGGCCATCTTGAAGACCCGCTTTCCCGTGAGCTTGAATACGGCAACCTGGATCATGACGCTGAGCGCCTCCACCACGAAGAGCCCCCCGATGACGGGCAGCAGAAGCTCCGTCTTGGTCAGGACGGCCGCCGCGGCCAAGACGCCCCCGATGGCGAGCGAGCCCGTGTCGCCCATAAAGATGTCGGCCGGGTGGGAGTTGTACCAGAGGAACCCGATGATGGCCCCAACCATCGCGCCGCAGACGATGGCGACGTCGTACTGCCGCTCCAGAAACGCGATGGCCGTGTAGGAGAGCAATGCCAGGGCCCCGGCCCCCGCCGCCAGCCCGTCGAGGCCGTCCGTCAGGTTGACGGCGTTCGTCGTTCCGGCGATGACGAGGAGCAAGAAGCCGCTAAAGAGCGCAAGCCCCACGATCCCGGGCCCGAGCACGAGGCTCAGGTCGAAGTACGGCACGAGCACGGTCTGGGTCACGCCGACGTAGTAGATGGAGAGCACGTCCGCGAGCACGACCGCCAGCGTCAGGAGCCCGAACTTGTAGCGCGCGCTCAGGCCTTCGGGGCGCTTTTTGGAGATCTTCTGCCAGTCGTCGTAGAGCCCGATGCCCGCCACCACCGTCACGAGCAGCAGCGTGGCGAACGTCGCCGCGTTCGGCCGGGCCACCACCAGCAGCGCCGCCACGAGCCCCATCAGCATCACGACGCCGCCCATGGTGGGCGTGCCGGCCTTGATCAGGTGCGTCTGCGGACCCTCTTCCCGCACGAACTGCCCGAACTTCCGCGACTGGAGGAACTGTATGAACGGGGACCCGAGCGCGACGGTCACCACGAAGGCCACCGCCGCCGCGAGCACAACGCTAAACAAGAGCTAAACTTTCCTTTAGCTGACGGGTCAGGGTGTCCAGTCCGACCCCCCTGGAACCCTTGACGATCAGGTAATCTCCGGGCCTGAGATGTTCGCGGATCCCGGCCGCGCTCCGGGCGTCCGGGTAGTGTACGGTCCGGCCGGAGAAGGTCTCCGCGTACCAGCGGGCCTCGTCGCCGACGCAGGCGAGCAAGCCCACCCCGAGCCCGTCGGCGAGTTCCCCGATCTCGCGGTGGTAGGCCCGGGCGCCCGGTCCAAGCTCGAACATCCCCCCGAGCACGACCACGAGCCGGCGGTCCTGCCGCCCGGCGGCCTCCGCGGCGTAGCGGAGCACGGCGGCCATCGAGGGCGGGGAGGCCGCGTTGTAGGAGTCGTCGTAGACGAGGACGTCGTCGCGCAGGCGGTAGACGTCGCCGCGCATCCCGGACCGCTTGAGACGCGCGAGGCCCCGGGCCGCGTCCTCGAGGCCCATCCCGAGCGCCACGGCGCCGCCCGTCGCGGCGAGCAGCGGCTCGACGAGGTGCGTGCCGAACACCGGGGCCCGCACCGCGGCCGAACTCCCCCCCATGTGGGCGGTGAAGCGGAGACCCTCCTCGTCCTCGTCGAAATCCGACGCCCAGAGGTCGGCCGTGGCGGCCTCCCTCGCGGAGAACACGATCCGGCGCGCAAGCTCCCCGTCGGGGACTACCGCGGCCTCGGGTACGCCCGCCGGCTGGACGAAGGTCCCGTCCGGCGGCAGGGAGGCGGCCAGCTCGCCCTTCGTCGCCGCGAGCGCGTCGAGGCTCCCGAAAGACTCCAGGTGGGCGGGGGCTATGGCCGTAAGAATTCCGTACCGGGGAGGGGCGATGCGGCAAAGCTCGGAGATGTTGCCGACGTGGGTCGCGCCCATCTCCAGAACCAGCACCTCGGTGTTGGCGGGGGCCGCGAGCACGGTGAGGGGGAGCCCGATCTCGTTGTTGAGGTTCCCGACGGTGGCGGAGACCCGCATCCCACCCGAGCGCAACACCGCAGAGAGAGCGTCCTTGGTCGTGGTCTTGCCGATGCTGCCCGTGATGCCGACGACCGTGGGCCCCTCCATCCCCGGACGCCGCAACGACCAGCGAGCCAGAGCCTGCAGGGCGGCCAGTGGGTCCTCGACGACGAGCGTGGGTCCGGCCAGCGGGCGCGAGGCGACCGTCGCCACCGCGCCCCTGCGCAGGGCCTCGTCCGCGTAGTCGGCGCCGTCGGCCCGCCCCCGCAGCGCGAAAAAAAGGTCGCCATCCCGCACGAGCCGCGAGTCCGTGGCAGCCCCGCGCACCTCCGCCGCATCCTTCGTGCCGTGGAGCCCGGCGCCCATGGCCCGCGCCACGTCCTGTAGAGAGGCCGGCCTCACGGGGCGCCCCTTCCAGAGTTATTGGCGGCGTCAGGGGGAACGTTATAGTAGCCGAGGGCGAAGCCCATCACGTCCTTGAAGGCGGGCGCCGAGGTCAGCTCGCCCCAGTAGGTGGTCTGCGGCTCATCTACGGCCACCAGCATGACGAACTCGGGGTCCGTGGCGGGGGCGAAGCCGACGAAGGAGGAGACGTACTCCGTAGTGTAGGTGCCGGTCTCGGGGTCGACTTTCTGGGAGGTCCCGGTCTTGCCGGCCACCGTGTAACCGGGAATCTGGGCCAGGTGGCCCGACCCTTCTGCGACGACGCCCTGCAACATCGTGCCTACTATATCCGAGGTCTCCTCGCTTATCACCCTGGGCCCGGGCTCCGACTCGCGCTCGGCGACGTGGGGCGTTACCCGCCGGCCACCGTTCGCAAGCGCGGCGTAGCCCGCCACGAGCTGCAGCGGGGTGACCGTGAGACCCTGACCGATGGGAATGTTCCCGATGGACGAGCCGCTCCAGTCCTCGTAGGCCGGCACCAGCCCGGGGTCCTCGCCCCAGAGGTCCACGCCGGTCCGCTCCCCGAAACCGAAGCGCCGGATCGCGTCATGCAGCCTCTCCCCGCCTAGCGCCTGGGCGAGCTGTATCGTCCCCACGTTGCTCGACTCCCGAATCACATCCGCCGGCGCCATGACCTTCGTCTCGTGCGGCCTGGAGTCGTGGATGACGCGGTCGGCGACCGCCATGTGGTCCGGCACGACGAAGGTGGACCCGGTCGTGACGGCCCCGGCCTCCAACGCCGCGGCAACGGTGAAGGCCTTGAAGGTGGACCCGGGCTCGTAGGGGTCCGTGAGCACCCGGTCCCGCTGCGACTCAGGGGTAGCATCTCCGAACTCGTTGTTGTCGTAGCCAGGCGAGTTTGCGAGCGCGACGATCGCCCCGTCCTCGACGCGCATCATCAGGCCGACCGCACTCTTGGCCCCGTGCTTCTCGACGGTCTGTTGGAGCGCGTCCTCCAACTCCTGCTGGACGGCGGTGTCGACGGTCAGGTGGACATCCTCTCCGGCCCCTAGTGCCTGATCTCGGCGGGCCTCTACGCCGCCGAACGTATCGCCGAACTCCCCCTGATAACCCGTCAACTGGCTCGCCAGAGCGCCTTCGGGATAGACTCTGCTGGTGCCGGGAGCGGTCGCGATGCCGGCCAGACCGAGGTCCTCTACCTTGCCGGCGGCCTCGGGCGGCACGTCTGAGGCGATCTCGCTGTAACCGGAAGGCTCTCCGGATGCGTCCTGGGTGGAGATCGAAGCCAGTATCTCCTGCTCTTTGAGCCCCACGGCCGCGCCGAGCACGCCTTCCAGTTCTCGGGCCGCACCCTCGGGGTCTTCGATGAGGTAAGGGGTGGCGACTATCCTGGCGGTCTCCAGGCTCTTGGCGAGTTCGCGCCCGTCCGCGCTGACGATGCTGCCGCGCGTGGACGCCGTCGTGGCCACGCGCTCGACCCCGAGCTCGGAAGCGTACGCGCCGTAGCTGTCGCCGTCGCTGATACCGATGTGGACCGCGCGTCCACCGAGGAGCAGGCCGATCACGAGGAACACTGCCGCCACGATCCGCAACCGTCCGTAGCCGACCGCGGGACCCGCCGTATCGCCGGAGCCCCGGGCCTGTCTTCGCCGGCCGTTGACTCGGGCCCGGGCGGCGCTATGGTCCGAGATGGAGACGACCCTGGGCCCCGCCCTCTTTCTCGATCTCCGGGGCGGGTTCTTCGGGGTGCCGGCCCTGGCACTAGCGTCGCGGCCGCGCGCCCGATCAGTGCTGCCCCCCTCCTCTCTCTGCTCCCGCATCTGTGGTCCCATCCTCCCCTTCTCCACCCTTGAAGACTTCCAGGTCCGCGCTGCCCGCGTCCCGCATGCCCAGCTTCTCGCGGGCCAACGGCCGAACTCTGTCCGCCGCGGATAACTTGGCGACCTCGACCTCGAGCCGCTCCCCTTGAGCCCTGACCGCGTCTAGTTCGCTTTGTAGTCCCTCCGTCCTCCCCTCCAGACCGGCGGAGACCGTGTGCAGGTATACGCTCCCGAGCATCAGCAGCACCGGAACGATCACGAGGACCGCGAACCGGCGATTCCGGCCTCGCGCCCTCCGCCGCCCGCTACCGGGCCGCCTCTTGGCGGGTGTCTGCTCCCACGCGGGCCACGCCGGCTCTGTGGGCAGCGTGGAGCGGTACCAGCGCTGAGGCGCGGCCATCAGGCGTCTCCAGCGGGTTCCGCGGTCCTGGTCGCCGAGCGCAACCTGGCGGAGGCGCTGCGCGGGTTCTCCCGGACCTCGTCCTCCGACGGCCGAAGCACCACGCCCCGACGGAAGATCGGGCTCGCCCCGCAGGCGCAGACGGGCAACTCCGGGGGGCAGACGCAACGCCCCTCCCGCTCGGCGATGAAGCGCTTGACCAGCCGGTCCTCGCCGGAGTGGAACGTGATGGCGACAAGACATCCGCCAGGCATCAGCAGGCGCTCCGTGGCCTCCAGCGCCCGCCGCACGCCGCCCAGCTCGTCGTTGACGCGGACCCGAACGGCCTGGAAGATCCTCTTAGCCGGGTTCCCGCCCCGCTCCTTCCACCCGACGGCCGCCCGCACGGCGTCATGCAGATCCGTCGTCGTAGAGAGCGGCCTGCGGCGCACGATCTCGCGCGCCACCCTGCGGGCCTCCCCCCGCGGCACGTCCCCGTACTGGACGAGCGTACCTATCAGGTCCGCCACCTCGACCCCGTTCAGGTACTCGGCCGCCGAGATCCCGTTGCCGGGGTCCATCCTCATGTCGAGCGGCCCTTCGGCCACGTAGGAGAAACCGCGACCGGGATCGTCGATCTGGAAGCTGGAGAGGCCGAGGTCGAAGAGCACGGCGTCGGCCCGCTCCCCCCTCTCGACCATCTCCCACAACACCTCGTCGAAGGGTCCGGCGACGAAGGAGAAGCGTCCGTCCGATCGCAGGTCCCCCGCCCGGGCGGCGGCCTCCGGGTCCCTGTCCACCCCGATCACGGCCCCACCGAGACCCAGCTCGGCCAACACGCGTCGCGCGTGGCCGCCGCCACCGAATGTGGCGTCCACGATGACCGCATCGTCCCGGACCTGCAGGACCGACACCGCTTCTTCCAGCAGCACTGGCTTGTGTCCGGTCGCCATCACCCGCCGAGATCCCTGCCGGCGAACTCCTCGACGATCTCGGAGAACGAATCGTCGGCGCCGGTGACGTAACGGTCCCACTCGGCGGTGTCCCAGATCTCCAGCCTGTCGTCCACCCCGGTAACGGTCACGTCGCGCTGGAGCCCGGCGTACCCGGCGAGCTTGGTCGGGATCAAGACCCGCCCCTGCCGGTCCAGCGTCGCCTCGAAGGCCATCGAGAAGAACATGCGGGAGAGTTGCCGGCCCCGCGACGAGAGGTCCGTGTTGGCCTTGATGTTCGCCTTGAACGTCGCCCACTCCTCGGGCGGGAACGCGAACAGACAGCGGTCCACCCCCTTGGTGACGACGATCCCACCCTCGAAGTACGGGCGGAGGCGAGACGGAAGGGTCAGACGCCCTTTCTCATCCAGCGTGTGCTCGTACTCCCCTAGAAGGGCCAGGGCCTGTCCTCCCACTACGCTCCACTTTGACCCACAACTGGCGAAATTCTTGCATATGGGCGGAAAATAAGCAACGTAGGCACTATCCAAGCACCCGAATCGGGCCCCGTGGACCCCCAGAATGGCTTATACCCCACCCCCCAAGGGATATGGACCCCCTACAAAACGTTCATAAATGGTGGCTTGGGCGGATAGGGACGTCGGTGGGCGCGGGATCTCGTGGGGTGATATGTGCGTACGGGTGGGCGAAAGCCCCCAACATGTTGGGGGTGAGGGAAACGGTGGTTGGAAGGGCGGGAGATCTGCGTAAGGCGGTTCCCTGTGGGCCCACCAGGACTCGAACCTGGGACCGTCCGATTATGAGTCGGATGCTCTAACCAACTGAGCTATGGGCCCGTGGCGGTGTGCCCTGGGGACACCGTCCGGCTCCCCTGGCTGGACTCGAACCAGCAACCCTTCGATTAACAGTCGAATGCTCTGCCAATTGAGCTACAGGGGAAAGGTTGCAGCAAGGGGCATTATACGGCGCGTCCGTGTCGCCTTCAAGGTCACGAAGAGACGGCGCGGCGCGCGTCTTTGAGAGTCTGTATCTCCTCCCGCAACTCTTCTTTTTTGTCGAAGTCCGGGGTGTCCCGCTTGGCACTCTCGCGGCTCAGGATGCCGAGCTTCAGCCATATCTCGCGCACGACGCTGCGAGAAGAGTGGAGGTCGTTCTGGCGCATCTCCTCCGCCTCAGCGCCGAGCGCGACCAGTTCGTCCATCCGCTCCCGCGCCCGGTCGTCCGCGAGCACGGCGTCGAGAGTCTCGCCCGGGTGGGCTTTGAGGATGTGGTAGAGACCTGCCTGGCCCTCGTCCGCGAAGTCGGCGTCGGTAAGGCGGAAGGGCTGCGGGAGGAACGGGACGCGCACGCCCTTCTCCGGGAGGTCTTTTGTTAGCTCCGGATGGGCGAGCATCAGGATGAGGACCTCCCTGCCGGCCTGTTCCAGCGGGCTCGCCGCCGGGGTTTTCTTCGGCGTCATTTCGCTTGTCTGCTGCCGGCGTCCGCTCTGCAGCTCCTGCGGGCTCACGCCGAGCGCCTCGGCGGCGACGCGCAGGGCGTCGCGGTAGAAGACGGGGTCGTCGATCCGGCCTATAACGTCCTGTATCTCGGACATCATGCGGGACCTCTCGGCGGCGCCGGCGCCCCTGGCGCGCTCCACCCGGCGGCGGAACAGGTACTCGAGCAGGGTCGTCGCGTTGGAGAGCAACGCGCGAAACTCGTCGGCAGAGTGTTCCAAGAGCCAGTCGGCGGGATCTTCCGGGAGGCGCAAGACCCGCAGGTCCAGCTTCAGCTTCGTGGCCGCCGAGACCGTGTTGCCGCCGCCGGAGCGCTCCACCTCGCGGACGGTCACGTCGGCCCGTTCCAGAGCCTTCTCGCCCGCCGCATCCGGGTCGAAGAGCATGTAGATCCTGTCCACGTAGCTGCTCAAGAGCCGGAGGTGCCCCGGCGTCGTGGCGGTCCCGAGGGTCGCGACGGCGTTTTTGATGCCGGACTGGTAAAGCATCAGGACGTCCGTGTAACCCTCGACGATGAGGGCCGCGCGCTCCCTGTTCACCGCCTGCGCGACCTGCGGGAAACCGTAGAGAAGGTCGCGCTTGTTGAAGATCTCGGTCTCCGGCGAGTTGAGATACTTCGGCTGGGCGTCCCCCAACGTGCGCGCCCCGAAACCCACGATCCGGCCCCGACGGTCCGAGATAGGGAACGTGATCCTGCCCGCAAACCGCTCCCCACCCCGCGACGAAAGCAAGCCCGCGGCATCCAGAACAGTACGCTCGATGCCAAGCCTTCTCGCCGGCTGCAGGAAACCCGATGCCCCTCTCGGCGCGTACCCTAAACGAAATTCTTCTATAGTAGAAAGCGATATCTTGCGGCCTTTGAGGTAGTCGCGGGCCTGCTCCGCTTCGGGGGTCTGGGACTTGAGGAGGTACTTGTGGTAGTAGACGGCGGCGGCTGCCAGGGCCTTGTGGATGCTCTTCCGGCGGCCGGCCTGCTTCTTCGCGGCGTCGGCGTCTCCCCCACCCTCATACTGAAGCTCCACCCCCGAGCGGTCGGCCAGGTAGGAGACGGCTTCGGCGAAGTCCAGCCCCTTCAGATCCATCAGCAATTTGATGGCGTCGCCGCCGCGTTGGCAGTTGTGGGTAACGCCCATCTTGGTCAAGAAAGAGTGCGAACCAGTAGTGGTTATGTCCACGACCGCTGTAGGCTCGTCCTGAGCCTCTCCGACCCATTGGACCACCGCGAGAAAGTAGTTCACTCCATCTATGTTGGCGAAGAAGCCTTTCAACGACTCTTTGCTAAGGACGTGAACGTAATAGCATTTTCTGCGATGCACGCCATCGTTACCCGTCCGGGCGGTCAGGCTGGAGGAGGAGCACACACGCCTCGCCTGGATGCAGAGAGCGAAGACACCGTACGCCAACTCTTCGGAGACCGAAGCAGCCGATGTGATGCCACCAGCGAAATATCCATCCCCTTCCAGGTATCCGTCTATCAAGGCGGCTTGGCACTCACGCGACCAGTGGAGCGCCTCGAACGGTATCCGCTTGTGTTCGCAACCGCTGCCGAACCAATGCCCGAAGAGCAGGGATAGATCTGTGCTTGAGCATGCCACCTCGCACAAGTTCCTCTCTGGACGAGAGAAGATCGTAGCTTGCCTGCCGAACTGCTCGTCGAGCACGCGAACCACCCTGCTTGCCAGGGTGTCTTCTTCGTGCGCGCCGAAACTCCATTTGACGCCGCCTCTGTAGAGGGACCCTTCGGCTAGCCAGATGCCGTAGAGCCAGGCCGCTCTGGGGTTCACGGGCAGATCGGAGATCCTTCGGGTGCGGGGACCCTTCGTGTAGGGCTTTATCACGTGTTCGCCGGATAGGGGTGGATTGTTGCGTTCTTCGTCAGGGATCACGGGGTACAGCCAGAAATCGCCCTCCCGGATATCCGACGCGGGACCGACGGTAATGCGAACGTTGGAATCTGTCCGGCGAAGCTTTTGGGAGAAACGCATCGCCTTCTCACCAGAATACCTGAGATGGACTCCTGGAATAGACTGCAGCGCCTCCTCCCGCGAGACGTAGAGGCAGGTGTGGTCCGGCGTAAGCTCGATGCCCTCCTTTGCCGCCCCGGTCGCGATCCTCACGGTGGGACCAGACTTGAACCACTTGTCGGTAATGGTCTCGCGGTGTCCGTCGAGCCCGATGACCTCGTCACCAGGTTCGGCAGCGGCAATGGGTATTAGACCTCTCGAAGTCCAGACGCGCTCGTTGGCCTCCAGGCAGCCGAAACAGTAGTAGAAGCCCTTGTCCGGGGTGACGCTAAAAGACGGGGTCTTCTCCTGGTGGTCGGGGTAGGGGCAGAGGCCGGAGAGGCGGGCGCCCTGGCGGCGCAAGGCGGTGAACTCGGAGGCAACCTCGACGATGTCCGCGGCCTCGCGCACGTCTTCTATGCTGCGCTGCGAGATCCTCAACCCCGCCCCCCCGTTGTACCGATGTACAAATATGCGCGTTTCGTCTCCGACCCCATCGGGGGTAATGTTACTCTACCGACCGTGAGTATCCGTCAGAGGAAGGAGCAGGCGCCGAGGGCGGGGTACGCGGACCTCCCTCCCGGGGTCGGTTTCGCGCCCAAAGACGAGCCGCTGAGGCGGGACATCAACCTGCTCGGGCGGGTACTTGGGCAGGTCTTGATCGAGCAGGAGGGCAGGCGCCTGTTCGACACGGAAGAGGAGATACGCCTGCTGTGCAAGCGGCTGCGCTTCGACTACGACCCCGGGCTCGACGGGAGGCTGCGGGACCTCATCGACGGCCTCGACCCGGACGACCTGAACCGTATCGTGCGCGCCTTCTCCGTGTATTTCCAGCTCGTCAACATCGCGGAACGCTACCACCGGGTGCGTCGCAGCCGCCAGTACGAGGCCTCGCCGGACAGCCCGCCGCAGCGGGCTTCGGTGGCGAGCGCGCTCTCGCGCCTCAAGGACGAGGGGATGGGCGCGCGAGACCTGCAGCGGGTGCTCGACGGCATGAACGTCGGGCTCGTTCTCACGGCCCACCCCACGGAGGCGATGCGCAGGAGCGTCAGGCGCAAGCACGAGCGTGTAGGCGAGATGCTGGCGGGCCTGGAGTCGCCGTCGCTCACCCGAAAGGAGAGGCGGCGGATAGAGGACGATCTCGCGGAGGAGATCACCGTGCTCTGGCAGACGGACGAGCTCAGGGTCAGGCGGCCGGAGGTGACCCAGGAGATAGAGCGGACCCTGCTCTTCTTCGAGCACCCCCTCATCTCCGCGACCCTCGAGGCGTACCGGGAGTTCGAGGACGAGCTGGCGACGCAGTTCCCGGAAGAGACCCCCCGGCTCGGGCGCGTGCTGGAGTTCGGCTCCTGGGTAGGCGGGGACCAGGACGGCAACCCCTTCGTCGAGCCGCCCATGATCAACACCGCCCTCGGTCTGCACCGGCGCTTGATCGTCGAGCGCCACCTCGGCTCAGTCTCCTGGTTGGTGCACCACATGAGCCAGTCGCGGAGGCTGACGGGCGTCTCGAAGGAGCTTCAGGAAACCATAGAAGATTACGAGGCGCGTATGCCCGAGGTGGCCGACCGTTACCGCGCCATCGACCCCAACGAGCTCTACCGCATGATGCTGCTCTTCGTAGCCGAGCGCCTGCGGCGCACGCTCGCGAACCCCGATTCCCCCGAGGCCTACGTCGGCGCCGCGGGGTTTCTCGACGACCTATCGGTCGTGCGGGAGAGCCTGCTGCGGCACGGGGGCGAGCGCACGGCGGAGGGCGGGCTGCGGGATCTGATCCGGCAGGTCGAGGTCTTCGGGTTTCACCTGGCGAAGCTGGACGTGCGTCAGGAGAGCGCGACGGTGGTCCGGGCGACAGCCGCCATAGTCGCCCACGCCACGGGGGAAGACCTTCTGGAGATGGACGAACGCGAACGTGCCTCGCTCCTGCGCCGCCTTCTCGCCGACCCCGACCCGCTCGACGGCACGCCGGACGACCTTTCGGAGGAGTCCGCGAAGGTGCTGGACACCTTCGGGCGAGTGCAGGCGGCCAGGGAAGAGTTCTCGGAGATGCCGGTCGAGACGTTCGTCCTGAGCATGGCCCACCACGCGAGCGACGTGCTCTGCGTGCAGTTGCTCGCGAAGCGGGCGGGCCTGCTGCGCGTCGATGACGGCGGTCGCTGCACGGCCAACCATCTCAGGGTCACGCCGCTCTTCGAGACGGTGGACGACCTCGGGCGGGCTCCCGAGGTCTTGCGACTCCTGCTGGAGGACCCCTTCTACAGATCGTCGCTGTCCCACGGTGGTGACCTACAGGAGATCATGCTCGGCTACAGCGACTCGGGCAAGGACGCCGGCTACGTCACGAGCAACTGGACCCTGTACGAAGTGCAGGGCAAACTCGCGTCCGTCGCCAGGGACCACGGCGTGCGCTTGAGGGTCTTCCACGGCCGCGGGGGCAGCGCCGGGCGGGGCGGGGGCCCGAGCTACCGGGCGATCATGGCCCAGCCGGCCGGCACCCTGGACGGCAGCATCAGGATCACCGAACAGGGAGAGGTGATCTCGTTCAAGTACAGCATGCGCGGCCTCGCCCGCCGCAACCTCGACACGGTGCTGGCCGCGGTCCTGGAAGCGACCGCCGACCGATCCCCTCCCGCCCCGAAACCCCGATGGACGGAGGCCATGGAAGAGCTCTCCACCATCTCCAGGGAGGCATACCGCTCGCTGGTCTACGAGGACGAGGATTTTCTGCGCTTCTTCTCCGAGGCCTCCCCCATCGGCGAGCTCGCGTCGCTTAACATGGGCAGCCGCCCCGCCCGCCGGTTGCAGAACCCGGAGGTGGAGAGCCTCCGCGCCATCCCCTGGGTCTTCGCCTGGACACAGAACCGCTTCCTCCTGCCCTCCTGGTACGGCTCCGGCTCGGCGCTGGGCTCGTTCGCGGGTGACGAGTCGAAGCTCGAAATTCTGCGCGAGATGTACCGTGGGTGGCCGTTTTTCCGGACGCTCGTGGACTTCATGCAGATGACCCTCGCCAAGAGCGACCTCCGGATAGCCTGGTCCTACACCTCCCTCGTCCGAGACGATGGCGTCAGAGACCGGATGTGGGCCAGGATCTCCGAGGAGCACGCCGCCTGCGTCGATGCCCTGCTCCTCGTGACGGGCTCGCAGAACCTGCTCGACGACACGCCGGTCCTCCAGCGCTCGATCCGCCTCAGGAACCCCTACGTGGACCCGCTCTCCTACGTCCAAGTCAGTCTCCTGCGCCGGCTGCGAGATCTCCCCGAGGACTCACCCGAACGCGAAGACGTCCTCAAGACCCTGCTGCTGACCGTCTCGGGAATCTCCTCCGGACTCCTCAACACGGGATGATCGGCCGCTAGCTCTCCCCATGAGCATTGAAGCGAGGCGCTTGTAAAGCGGGCTCCGTACCCGTGAAGCTCGATCGGGCGCGAGGCCCTAGTTACACGAACTCAGGTGCCGCTCACGCAAAGATCTCGCCACGAGGCAGGAAGATGCTCCTGTAAGTGGCAAGGGCGTAACGGTCGGTCATGCCGGCCACGAAGTCCACCGTCTCTACGACGGGGTCCTGGTGGCTTTTGGTGCGCTCTTCCTCGTGCCGTAAAAAATGTTCAAAGAGCCCCCGGACGACCCCAGCGGCCTTCTCGTTCTCCCGCGAGCGCCCGCCACCGCGGTAGACGTTCTCGAAGAGCCAGCCCCTCAGACCCATGAGATCCGAGTAACCCTCATCCGAG
>JALZNL010000401.1 GCA_030857715.1 Actinomycetota bacterium
GCACCTGGTGGGGCGAGGGCACCGCGTGCGCGTCGGACTCGACCAGGTTCGGCTCGTGGGAGTCGAACCTGATGACCGAATGGCACCAGCGCTACCGGGGCCCCGGGGTGATGATCTACTGGCATATCGAGAAGAAGAGCGCGGCCATCTACTCCCAGCTCAAGAGCTGCTCCTCCTCGGAGGTCGCGGCCATGATCGAAGGGCTGCTGCGGCACCTCACGAGCGCCGAGATAGACCGCAATGTCACCGACACCCACGGCGCCTCGGTCGTGGGCTTCGCCTTTACGCATCTGCTGGGTTTCCGATTGCTGCCGCGCCTGAAGAACATCGGCCGGGTACGCCTCCACCGGGCCCACCGGGAGGCCGACGACGGGGCCGAGGAGGCCGGCTACCCCCACATCGAAGACGTGCTGACCCGCCCGATCCGCTGGGACCTGATCGAGAACCAGTACGACCAGCTCGTCAAGTACGCCACGGCCCTCCGGCTCGGCACCGCCGAGTCCGAGCAGGTCCTGAGGCGCTTCACCCGCGGGGGACCCAAGCACCCGACCTACGCCGCGCTCGAAGAGCTCGGGCGCGCCGTGCGCACCATTTTCGCCTGCGAGTACCTGGCCTCGGAGGCGCTCCGCCGGGAGGTCCACGAAGGCCGGCAGGTCGTCGAGACCTGGAACGGCGCAAACGGGATGGTCTTCTACGGCAAGAGCGGCGACCTCACCGGCTCGGACAAGGAGAACCAGGAGGTCTCCGTCCTAGCCCTGCACCTGCTCCAATCCGCCCTCGTCCACGTCAACACCCTGCTGCTCCAGGAGGTCCTCGCGGAGCCCGGGTGGTCCGAGAGGATGACGGACGAGGACCGTCGCGCCTTATCTCCGCTGTTCTGGGCGCACGTGAACCCCTACGGCCGGTTCGTCCTGGACATGGATTCGCGCCTCGACTTGGCGGCCACCGACCCACTGAGCGGAGCCCCGCGGCGTCCCCGAGACGCCGTACCGAGCGGCCCTATATAGTATAGGGTGCAGAATGAACCACGGACCCGAGATAGTTCGCGCAGGAGGAGCACCCATGGAAGCCACGAAGAAGATCGTCTCCCGAGACCCAGGAGTAATGAGCGGCGAGCTCGTCTTCGCCGGCACCCGCGTCGAGGTGAAGACCCTCATAGACTACCTAAAGGGGGGCCACACGCTAGACGACTTCCTGATCGGTTTCCCGACCGTCTCCCGCGAGCAGGCCGAAGCCTACCTGGAAACCACCATGGAGGCCGCCGACGCCCTCGCGACGGCGGATCGCTAGGCAAGCGGCCCGGTAGCAATCTTAGTTGCGTATACTCCTGGACGAGAACGTGGACCGTCGGCTAAAGCAAGACTTCGCCGAAGGACACGAGGTCTCCACGGTGGCCGAGGCCGGCTGGGCCGGAAAGAACAACGGCGAGCTCCTGCGCCTAGCCGAGGAACGGTTCGACGTGCTCGTGAGCACGGACAAGGGCATCCCGCACCAGCAGAACGTTTCCCGCTTCGACCTGGCGGTCGTCCTGCTGCGCGCGAAGAGCAACGCTCACGAGGACCTCGCGCCCTTGATGGACAAAGCGAACGTCACGCTCGCATCCATCGAGCCCGGTACCGTCGTTAGGATACCCTCGGATCGGTAGCCGGTGGACCTCCGAAAAGCCGCCCAGAAACGGCCCGAAACCGTGCCAGATAATCGCTCCGGCACTGCCCATCCGCAGAAAACCGCGTAAACAAGCCGTTTACGTCCCATTTGCCATGCCAGATAATGACACTTATCTGCTACTGGTGGGCGCGGAGTCCGTAGAAAAGGGCAATGCCGAGCAGTATGAGACCTGCCCCCACGACGCGCCCGAGCGTCACTGGTCGGGGATCGCGGCCTGCAAGGCCAAAGTGATCGACGAGCAGAGCCCCGACCACCACCACAACTGCCAGCAAAAACCAGCCCACCGTTCCCACTTTCTATGGTCTCTAGTAGATCCCCCTTACCTAGCGATCCCACCCAAAGAGATGTACTTCACGTCCAGGTACTCTCCGATCCCGTACTGTCCACCCTCGCGTCCGAAACCCGACTCTTTCAGGCCTCCGAATGGGGCTTGCGCCACCGAGGGCATGCCATCGTTCGCTCCGATGATGCCGTACTCTAGTTGCTCGCCAAGCCGCGTCACGCGCCCCACGTCGCGGGTGAAAAAGTAGGAGGCTAGTCCGAAGACCGTGTCGTTGGCACGCCTCAAGACTTCCTCCTCGGTATCGAAGGGGATGAGCGCCGCGACCGGCCCGAAGGTCTCCTCCTGGGTCACGAGCATCGTGTCATCCACGTCGGTGAGAACCGTGGGCGCATAGAAGGCACCGTCTTCTTTACCGTTGGAGCCGTTTGCTTCCACGCGTTCGCCGCCGAGGGCGACGGTCGCGCCCTTCTCCTTCGCG
This sequence comes from Actinomycetota bacterium, assembly GCA_030857715.1. The sequence continues at coordinate 2,430 of JALZNL010000401.1, forward strand.
TCGGCGACGTGGCGCTCGACCTTATACAATGCCTTCGCCTCGATGAGAGGCCCTACCTCTACACTCTCTTCGAGGCCGTTACCGACCTTCATCTGCGCCATCTTCTCTATGAGCTTCTTTGAGAACCCATCGATCGCGGATCGCTGGACGTAGATGCGGTTGGCGCACACGCAGGTCTGGCCCATGTTCCTCATCTTGGATGCGAGTGCCCCCTCCACGGCGGCCTCCATGTCCGCGTCCTCGAAGACTATGAATGGGGCATGCCCTCCGAGCTCTAGGGAGAGACGCTTCAACGTGTCGGCGGCCTGCTTCATGAGGAGCTTGCCTATCGGGGTGGAGCCGGTGAACGAGAGCTTGCGCACGCGCCTATCCTCCATGACCGCGGATGTTATTGCCGCGGCGTCTAGCCCGCACACGACAGAGAGAACGCCCTCGGGTAGACCGGCCTCCTCGAAGATCCGCGCCATCTCCAGGGCGGAGAGCGGGGTGAGTTCGGATGGCTTGATTACCATCGTGCATCCGGCGGCGAGCGCCGGCGCGAACTTGCGCGTGATCATGGCGGCCGGGAAGTTCCACGACGTTATGGCGGCCGTCACCCCCACGGGGCGCTTTATGACCATGATCCTCTTGTCGGCGGAGTTGGAAGGCACGAGATCGCCGTAGACGCGCCTGCCTTCCTCGGCGAACCACTCGACGAAAGAAGCCGCGTAGACGATCTCGCCGCGCGACTCGGCGAGGGGCTTGCCCTGCTCGAGGGTCATCACCCTCGCGAGGTGCTCCTTGCGCTCGTGCATGATTCGCGCGGCGCGTTGCATGATCCGGGCCCTCTCCTGGGCCGTCGTCTCCTGCCACTCGCCCTGTACGCCAGCGGCGGCGTCTATGGCCCTCTGCATCTCGTCGCGCCCGGCGTCGGGGAGGGTGGCGAGCGTCTGCCCGGTCGCGGGGTTGGTCACCCCGAAGGTCGCGCCCGAGGCGGCCGAGTCTACCCATTTGCCGCCCACAAAGATACTGTTAACCCGGATTATT
>JALZNL010000047.1 GCA_030857715.1 Actinomycetota bacterium
CTCGCGCTCGCCGGGACCGCGGTCTACCCGCAAAGCGGGCTCGGGCCCGCGGTCGTCCTCGTTGCCGCCTCGCTCGCGCTCTTCGCCGCCTCCGTGATGAGGCTGCTCTTCGAGCGTGGCGTGGCGCGGGTCTACCGGCGCGGCCTCGGCCAGACCCCCGTGCTGGTGGCCGGCCGGGAGCCCGACCGGAGGCGGGTGCTGCGGGCCATGGCCCCTGGTGCCTACGTCCTGGCCGGCGAGGTGGACCTGGATGGCAGCGCGGCGGACCTGGCTGCGCTGCGCTCCGCGCTCGACAGCACGGACGCGCGCGTGGTCGTCCTCGCCGGGGCCGAGCGGCTGCCGGACGACGAGCTCCTGGGGCTGCTCCACTCGGTGCGCCTTCGCGGGGTACCTTTACGGGTCGTGCCCGGCGCCCTCGCCCTGATGCGCGGCCGGACCATCCTCTCCGAGGGCATGGGTATGCCGCTCCTGGACGTCCGCTATCCCCAACTGGACAACCACCAGCGCGCCCTCAAGCGCGCCCTCGACGTGGCCGTCTCGGCGTCAGGACTCCTGCTCCTGGCGCCGCTGTTCATCGCCATCGCCATCGCCGTCAGGCTCGACTCGCCGGGGCCCGTGCTCTTCCGGCAGAAGCGCGTGGGGGCGGACGAGAAGACCTTTATCTGCTTCATGTTCCGGTCGATGCGGGCCGACGCCGAGGACCTTCAGGAGCCGTTGGAGGCCATGAACGAGGCGGAGGGCGCCGTCTTCAAGATGAGGCGCGACCCCCGCGTGACCCGCGTTGGGGGTTTCCTCAGGCGCTGGAGCATCGACGAGCTGCCGCAACTGTTCAACGTGCTCAAGGGGGAGATGAGCCTCGTCGGACCGAGGCCGCTGCCGGTGCGGGATTTCTTGAAGATGGAAGAGGAGGACAAGAGGCGGCTCGGCGCGGTCCCTGGGATGACCGGGTACTGGCAGATCAGCGGCCGGAGCAACCTCTCCTTCGAGGACATGGTCCGCCTGGACCTCTACTATATGGAGAACTGGTCGCTCTCTTTCGACCTCAAGATCATCCTCAAGACCCTCGGCGCCGTCCTGCGCCGCGAGGGAGCGTACTAGCCATCTGCACTGGTACGGGCTGAGAGCGACCCATCGGCCAGCGCCATCAACGCTGTCGCCGTCAATCTCTCTGTCTCTCCACCAGGTGCTTCCCGGCGGGCGGTCCCACACCGCCCGACCCTTTTCATACGATTTCGGGCCGTGGGCCGGCCATGCGGCCCGTTTGCTCTAGAATATGCCGCGGCGCCCGGGCCGTGAAACCGGGGCGCGGACACTTCTGTTTCGGAGGTAAGACCATGAACGTAGTACTGGTGATCCTGGACAGCCTGCGCAAAGATCATCTCGGCGTCTACGGGAACGACCGCGTCAGGACCCCCAACCTGGACGCCTTCGCGGGCGAGAGCTTCCGCTTCACCCGGGCCTACCCTGAGTCCCTGCCGACCATCTGCGCCCGGCGGGCCATCCACACGGGCCTGAGGACCTTCCCGTTCAGGAACAGGGTGGAGCTGCCGGGGGAGACCTTCCAGCCGGCCGGCTGGCAGCCGATCCCCGAGGACCAGGTGACGCTCTCGGAGACGCTGGTCGCCGCCGGCTACAACACGGCCCTCTACTCGGACACCCAGCCGATGTTCCACCCTTCCATGAACTTCCAGCGCGGCTTCCGGGTGTTTGATTGGATCCGGGGCAACGAACGCGACCGCTACCGCCCGAAGTCCATGGCCCCCAAGGAAGTGGTCGAGAGGAACACCGTCCCCGGCAACGACGAGGCCATGGTCAGCAAGGTCCAGCAGTACGTCGCCAACACCCGCGACCGGAAGACGGAGGAGGACTATTTCGCCCCGCGCCTCTTTGCCAGGGGGATGGAGTTTATGGAGCGTTCCGGGGAGGGGCAGCCGTTCTTCCTCGTGCTCGACTCCTTCGACCCGCACGAGCCCTGGGACCCGCCCGAGGAGTACGCGAACATGTACTCAGAAGGCTACGACGGGCCCGACCCCATCGTCCCCAACTACGGCGGTTCGGAGTGGATAGAGGAGGATGAGCTGGAGCGGATGCGGGCGCTCTACGCGGGCGAGGTGACTATGGTGGACCGCTGGTTCGGGCGCTTCTTGGACAAGATGGGGGAGGCGGGACGTCTGGACGACACCGTGGTCGTCGTCATCTCCGACCACGGGGTCGCGCTCGGGGAGCACGGCTTTACGGGCAAGCCCTTCAACGCTCTCTGGCCCGAGCTCACGGACATACCGTTCATGATCCGGCACCCTGAAGGCCTTGGCGCCGGAGGGACCAGCGACTTTTTCGCCTCCACCCACGACGTCGCCCCCACGATCCTCGGCATCCTCGGCCTGCTCCCCCAGGAGCGGATGGACGGCCAGTACCTCTCCGTCCTGATGGAGGGCGGCGAGCTCCCGCCCAGGGACCACTTCACCCTCGGTTACGCCGACCACGTCTGGGCCCGCGACGACCGCTACCTCATGTTCTCCCGCAAAGACCGCTCGGAACCCCACCTCTATGACCTCCAGAACGACCCCGAAACAAAAAGAGATCTGGCCGGCGAGGACCCGGACCGCGTCCGGCGCATGTTCGACGACTACGTACTTGCAGACGCGGGCGGCTCCCTGGATGGCTAGGGGCTTTCCGCGTGGGGCTTTTCGTCGGTATGAAAACCCCTATAATCTCGTGCCGTGAACGAGGACAAGAACCCCAAACGAGACGAGCTCAGGCCCACGGTTGGCCAGGGTTCCGCGCCCGAACCTGAGGCGGAAGCGCCCCCGGTGACGCCGTCCGGCGAAGCGCGCGGTGGGCGTCCGGGAGAAGGGGACGACACCTACGTGGCGCGGGTGGCGCGCGGCGCCGGCATCAGCACGGCGGGTCAGGGTGTCGGGCGCGTGCTCGGGTACGTGGCGCAGGTTGCCGTCGCCCGGCTTCTCGGGGCGCAGTTCTACGGCTTCTACACTTTAGGCGTGGCCGTGGTCAACGGGGTGCACATCCTGTCCAGGTTCGGGATGGAGAACGGGGTGGTGCGCTACGTCGCGCATCACCGCGAGCACGGGGACGAGGCGAGGGTGCGGGGGACCATCGTGCAAACGCTCCTGATCACGCTCTCCATAAGCCTCGTGCTCTCTGCTGTCATGTTCTTCGGCGCCGGGCTGATAGCCGACCGCCTGCCGAGGGACGCGCCGGAGATGGTCATGGTGCTCAGGGCTTTCGCGTTCGTGCTGCCGTTCTTCGTCTTTATGAGCATGACCGCCTGGGCCACCCAGGGCTTCCAGACCGTCACCTACGCGGCCTACGTCCAGCAGCTCATTCGCCCCGGCCTCTTCCTTCTCTTTGTCGGGGCCTGCTACGTGCTCGGGGCCGGCATTATCGGGGTGATAGCCGCCTACGCCCTGGCGATGTTCCTCGCGGGCCTCGCCGGGCTCTACTACCTGAGAAAGCTCTTCCCGCCCCTCTTCGACCGGCGGGCTCAGACAAAGTTCGAGACAAAAGCGCTCTTCGGGGTCTCGGTGCCCATGAGCATCACGCAGGGGGCGCAGTACCTCAACAACTGGTCGGCCATCTTGATCCTGGGCGCCTTCGCCGCCGGGGCACCTGTCGGCATCTTCAACGCCGCGGCCCGCACCGCCACTTTTCTCACGGCCGTGCGCTTCGCCTTCTCGGGCATCTTCTCCCCCATAATCTCCGGCCTCCACGCGAGGCAGGACAGGGAGGAGATGGGGCGGCTCTACAAGGACGTCTCGCGCTGGATCTTCACCGGCGCCTTCGCCCTCTTTCTGGTGATAGTGGTTTTCGCCCCGCAGGTGATGTCGGTCTTCGGCGAACGCTTCAGCGAGGGCGTGACAGCGCTCGTCATCGTCGCCGTCGCGCAGCTCTACAGCTCTTCGGTCGGCCCCGCGCCCCGGATGCTCGCCATGACCGGCAACCAGAACTTCGCCATGATCGCCACCTCCGTCGCGGCCGTCACCGGCGTTGTCGTCAGCCTCATACTCATACCTCGCTACGAGATCCTCGGCGCCGCGATCGGGATGGCCACGGCCATCATCACGGAGAACACGGGCACGATGGCCGCCGTAAAGTGGCGCCTTGGTTTCTGGCCCTTCAACCTCGCCTGGCTCAAGCCGCTGGCCGCGGGCGCCATAGCGGCTGGCGCGACGTACGCGATCACGCTCTTCGTCACGCTCCCCGGAGGGCCGATCCCGAACGTGATGGTAATGGGCGGCTTCCTGGGCGTCGTGTTCCTCGCCCTTCTCTTCCTCTTCGGCCTCTCTGATACCGACAAGGAGTTCCTCGGCGCGTTCTGGAACGTCGCGAAGCGCTACCTCCCGGCGCGCTTCCGCGGTGGGGGAGAGGGCCGTGGATAACGCCCCTGTAAAGGTCCTCTACGTCGCCGGGCTCGGGCGGAGCGGGAGCACGATCCTGGCGAACACGCTGGGGCAGGTCGAGGGCTTCTTCTCCGGTGGAGAACTTAACTTTATCTGGAAGCACGCCCTCATAGAGAACAGGCTCTGCGGCTGCGGCAGGCCCGCCCGGGAGTGCCCTTTCTGGGGTCCCGTCTTCGACGAGGAGTTCGGCGGCCGGAACGAAGGGCTCGCCCGCGAGATGATGCGCCTTCAGTACTCTGGTGCCCGCACCCGCCACATCCCGCTCATGCTGACGGAGGGCGGCAGGGAGAAGATCCGGGCTCGCCTCGGCAAGTTCCTGGACAATACGGGACGGCTCTACAAGTCCATCCGCTCCGTCTCCGGCAGCCGCGTGGTCGTTGACACCTCCAAGGAGCCGGCCTACGGCTACGCTTTGGGCATGGTCCCCGGCATAGACCTGCGCGTCCTTCACCTGGTCCGCGACCCGCGGGCCGCCGCCTACTCCTGGGCCAAAAAGAAGCGCCAGCCCGACAGCGCCGACCGCGAGTTCATGCACCAGAAGACCCCGGCCCAGAGCGCCGTCCTCTGGGACGCATGGAACGCCGCTATCGAAGCCTTGTGGCGCGAGTCCCCGGAGAAGTACCTCCGCCTCCGCTACGAGGACTTTATCGCCGACCCGCGGGCCAGCTTCGAGGCCATGCTGAAGCTTGTCGGGGAAGAAGGCGCGGAGCTGCCCCTCGTCGGGGAGCGGGAGGTCAAGCTCGGCATCAGCCACACCGTCTCGGGCAACCCCAACCGCTTCGACACCGGCGCCGTCGAACTCAAACAGGACCAGGCCTGGACGGAGAAGATGAGCCCCCGCGACCAGAAGCTCGTCACCGCCCTGACGGTGCCGCTTCTCAAGCGGTACCACTACCCGCTGGCGTAGCCGGTGCTTTGCAGGGAGTTGCGGACGCCGCCGGGGGCGGTTACCTTTGGACGATGGCCGGTCCGAACGACGATTCCGAAGAGGTCTACGAATCGCTTTTCAAAGCCGGTGAGCGTTACGAGTCGGTACGCACGATGGTCGTGCACACGGTCCACGCGGACGTGGCAGAAGAAGCCAACCGACGCTACGTAGACTGGCGTTTCGCGCACGGGTCCGGCTTCGGAATGGTGCGCGAGGACGGAGGCGGGTGGCGGCGGCCTCCGAGGGAGGACTTCCTCCGGGCCTACGAAGACTCCAGGCAGGTGGTCCGCCTCTGGCACGAGCGGCCCGACCGCTGGCGTGAAGAGTGGCGCACCCAGGATGGTTCGATGCTCCGTTGCGTCGTGCTCGGCAGCTCGAAAGGACCGCGGTGGGTCTACGAGCCACCGGGGACGGCCATCTACGTTCCCCCCGGCGCGGAAGAATGGCCCCATCAGGATCCCTATACGGACCTCTCATTCATGCTCGTCCCCTCGGAGGACCTGTTTTCTTACGCCCTTCTCGACGACGCGACCGTCCACAGAACGGGCCGGAGGGCGACCGTGGTGGGTAAGGAGGCCGTGGAGGTGCTCGTCGCCACCGTCTCGTGGGGCTACCCGCCGGCCATCTTCCACGGCTACAATGCTTCGATGGAGGGGACCACCGACCACGTGCTCCTGGTGGACAGAGAGATCGGGACGCTGCTGCGCGTGGCGGCCAGGCTCGACGGCGTGGAGTTCCGCGTTGCGGAGATTACGGAGATCTCCTACGACGAGGAGTTCGCAGAGGACACCTTCCGGCTAGAGTTGCCCGGCGTCGAGTTCCAGTAGTGGGAGCCGCCGGGTTTCGAGAGGCGTAGGCCTTAGACCGGGCGCTCTATTTCTTGGGCTTCCGTCCGATGCTGACCATCTCGGGCTGGACGCCTTCGGCCGGGCCGTCGCCGAGTTCCTGGTCCTTGTACTGGTAGACGCCGCGGCAGGTGTGGCCGCCGGTTGTGCGTTTCTCGGTATAGGACAACTTCACGTTCGGGTTTATCGCTTCTACCATGGCCTTCTCGTAGGTGGAGAAGGCGGCGCAGGGCTTCACGTCCCAGCCGGGGACTCCGTCGTGGCCCATCCCGCCGAACCAGGGGCAGCGATCGGCGTTTATGACGTACTCGCCGTCCTTAGTCTCGGTAAGCGTGATCTCGATGTCGAAGAAGCGGTTGGCGAGCATGACCACGTCCACGGAGTCCTTCATCGTGGTGACGTTTAGTTGCTCGCGCAAATCCGAGCCCTGCTTCTGGCCGATGCGGCTCATAGCCAATTTTCCGACCTTCTGGCCGTCGTAACCGAGGTCGTCGGCGGCCCGGATCATCTCGTCCAGAATAACCCCGGTCCCGGCACTCGCCGCCTTCCACTTGTACCACGTCGGGCCCGGCAGCCCGAGCTTCATCGCCCACCTCGCCAGGAACAGCGGTAGACGGGGCAGACCATAGACCTGGAGCCATTTCATAGGAAAAATTTCCTCTCTCCGCTTCCGACGAACCCCCATTATACCTGCCCCCGACGGACGGCTCCCCTTTGCCCTACCATTGGACGGCCCCGCCCCGACGAACGGAGAGACCGCGCGTATGCCCGTGCGCACCCCGGAGCGCCTCAAGACCCTCGCCTTGCTCCTCTCCCTGCTCCCCCGCCGACCCTACGAGTTCCTTGACCGATCGGCCGGTTACGCCGACCTCGCCCTGGAACGGCTCTCCGGCCCGGCGGTTCCGGCGGACGAAACGGTGGGTTGGGAGAACGCTTTGCGAAGCCTGGAGGACGAGCCGGGTCGGGCGGCGGAGATCCTGGCCGAACCGGCCCTGGAGGAGGTCGAGGAACGCACCCGCCGTCTGCTCGGCGAGATCCGGGCCGGAGACGCCTTTAGCCAGCGCTGGGCCGCCGACTCGCTCTTCGCCCGCCTGTGCTACCTCGCCTGCCGCCTCACCACACCCGAGGCGGTCGTCGAGACCGGGGTGGCCTACGGCGTCAGCTCGGCCTTCATGCTGAAAGCCCTGGAACAGAACGGCCGCGGGACGCTCCACAGCGTTGACCTGCCGCCCCTCAGAAGGGAGTACGAGCGCTTCTGGGGCGTCGCCGTACCCGACGGACTCCGGGAAGGATGGCAACTCCATCGTGGCTCCAGCAGGCGCGTCCTGCCGGGCCTTCTCCGCGAGACCGGACCCGTGGACCTCTTCATCCACGACAGCCTCCACACCCGCCGCAACATGCGCCGCGAGTTCGATGCCGCCTGGTCCCACCTCCGCCCCGGTGGCATCCTCCTCGCCGACGACGTGGAGCGGAACCGCGCCTTTGCCGACCTGCGCCGGAAAGCCCCGTCCCTCTGGCGCGTGGTCCGCGACAGGGAGAGAGACCCCCTGCACGGCAAAGCGGCCCCGGTCGTCTTCGGAATAGCGGCGAAGTAGGTTCTAGGCTTCAGGTTCTAGGCTCGAGACATCAGGTATCAGCATTTCGCACGAAGTGTCTCTGTGGCGTGATCTGGTTTGGCCGTAGACACCGACCAGCGGGTGCGTAGCCGGGTCGGAAACGGAACAGAGGTTCTGGTTCCCGCCATCAGGGCTTCGACCAACCGCTTCGTTGCCGGTCTGTCCGCCGGGCCTCGCCGACCCTTACCTGAAGCCTAGAACCTGAAACCTAGTAACCTGGCCTTCCCATCCTCTTGTACGTGATCTCCTTCCCCGCCTCGACACCGGGCTGGTCGAAGGCGTTTACTCCGTAGAGGACGCCGGACACGGCGGTCTGTACTTCGAGGGCCTGGAAGAGGTAGCCGAGGTTCTCTTCGTTTACGGCTCCGAGCTTTATGGTCGAGTTGGGGCGGCCGGCCTCGGTGAGGGCCCTTCTCGTGGCGTCGCACTCGACGTTCAGGAGTTCGGCCATGGTGTGGCCGCCGAGGTAGCCGACGCCTTCGAGGTCCTCGTAGGCTTCGGGGATGGTCAGGTCGCGGGGGTGGTCCCCGACCTCGACGATCTCGATTACCTTGTCCTGCGGCCCCTCCATGTAGAGCTGGACCTGGGAGTGCTGGTCTGTGGTGCCGACGGCCCCGTGCGGGGTGGAGCCCTTGCCCTCCTTGCCGAGCGACTCCGCCCAGAGCTGGACGAACCACGCGGCGAGACGCTCTAGAGAGTCGGCGTAGGGCATCATGACCCGCACGTTGCGCCCGCGCTCCTTGTCCATCAGGTAGTGCATGGCCGCACCGACGACCGCCGGGTGCTCCACCCCCTGTTCCTGCACCTCGTCCACGCACTGGGCGGCGCCGGTTAGCAGGGCCTCCACGTCGAGGCCCGTCACGGCGGCCGGGAGAAGCCCAACGGGGGTGAGGACGGAGAAGCGGCCTCCGACGTCGGCGGGGATGGGGAGCACGCGGAGGTCTTCGCGCTCGGAGATCTCCTTCAGAAAACCCTTCTCGGGGTCGGTCGTGGCGATGGTGCGCCCCTGGTAGCCGAATGAGCCTAAAGTGTCTACCAGGGAGCCCCGGATGACGAGGAAGTTCGCCATCGTCTCGGCCGTGGACCCCGATTTGGTGACGACGTTGACCCAGGTGCCGCCCGGGTCGGCTATGTCGAGTATGGCGGACAACGTCCCTGGGTCCGTGTTCTCCGCGAAGTGGACCCGCGGCCCGCTGCGGCCCGGGAGCGCGTTGTAGTAAGGGTGGTTGAGCGCCCGGTGCAGAGCCATCGGGCCCAGGGCGGATCCCCCGATACCGACGTGGATGAAATCCGTCGCACCCGAACCCCGGATCTCCTCCGCCACCGACGCCGAAGCCTCGGCGTACTCCCGCGTCTTCGGCAGCCGCATGAAGCCGGGTGGATCCCCGAGAAGCCGATCGACCGCTTCCTCGAGACGGGGCCTTGCCCCGTCGAGGTTCCCGTCCGCGAGCCCCCCCTCCACTTCGCGCAGGTTCGTGTAGTCGAAGGCGACTTCGGCCATGTTTGGGTTCCCCTCTCTGCGAGACGTCTTCCGGGGACAGTGTAGTCCAGGGTATAATCCCCGGCCATCGTGGAAGGTAAAGCACCCGTCGAGGAGACCATCGCGCGTCTCAAGTCCGCCTACCCGGACGCCCGCACGGCGCTCGACTGGAAGAACCCCCTGGAGCTCCTCGTCGCCACGATCCTCTCCGCCCAGACCACAGACGTCCGGGTGAACGCCGTAACCCCGAACCTCTTCGCCAGGTACCCCACCGCCGCCGACTACGCCGGGGCCGACCCCACGGAGCTCGAAGAAGACATCCGCCCAACCGGCTTCTTCCGCAACAAGGCAAAGTCGCTGCGGGGCATGGCCCGCGCCCTCGTGGAGGACCACGGCGGCGAGGTGCCGCGCACCATGGACGACCTGGTGGCCCTGCCCGGCGTCGGGCGCAAGACGGCCAACGTGGTGCTCGGCAACGCCTTCTCCATAGACGAGGGCGTCGTGGTGGACACCCACGTCCGGCGGCTCTCGAACAGGCTCGGGTTTACCACCCGAAAGGACCCGGAGAAGATAGAGAGGGACCTCATGGAGACGGTTCCGAAAGGGGACTGGACAGTCTTTTCGCACCTCCTGATCCTGCACGGCCGCAGCGTCTGCAAGGCCCGCAAACCGGCCTGCGGGGACTGCGGGGTAAACGACCTCTGCCCCTCGGCCTTCGAGGTGTAGGGAACCGAGATCCCCCGAACCTCGACAGGAGAGACCCCGCCGCCCGAAGCCGCCCGGGGAGAGTTACGGGCTCTACCGCCACCGCAACGCGGACGGTATGCGGACCCGGGGTTGGCACGGCTACTACTGGACCAGGCGCACCACGGGTGGGGACTACGAGATACGGAGCGTCCAGGCCTCCCTCGGCGAACCGTCCGTCTTCGCCGGCGTCGTGCCCGGAGAACCCTTCCAGAGGCTCTACGCGGAGGCGTGCCGCGTATAATGCCCCCATGAAACACGGGGGGGCATGGCAGAGCGGACGAATGCGCTGGTCTTGAAAACCAGAGGCGCCAAAACGCCCGAAGGTTCGAATCCTTCTGCCCCCGCAGCCCAGCCCAATGCGCAATCTTCGTTAAATTTGTTAAAAATCATTAAGATATTGGAGACTTTTGCGTTTCGGTTCGGTACACTGTGGGTAACTTCTCGGTTGGAGAAGGAAGTGCAGGCCGCTTGACAGACAGAGTAAACAGAAGGAGGACTGGATGAAGAGGATAATTCTCTTGGCAATGGTCGCTTTTATGGCCATGCTGGTCCTGGCGCCGATGGCGATGGCTCAGGACACGACCATGATGATGGAAGACTCCATGATGATGGAAGAC
>JALZNL010000402.1 GCA_030857715.1 Actinomycetota bacterium
AACAGCCTTATCGCCTGGCGCGAGGGAGGGAAGACCACGTATGCGCTCGAGGGCTACGCGGCCGTGACCGGCTCGGCCATCCAGTGGCTGCGCGACGGAGCGGAGCTGATAGGCAGCGCAGCTGAGATGGAGGGGCTGGCTAACTCGGTACCCGACAACGGCGGCGTCTACATGGTTCCCGCTCTGACCGGCTTGTCGGCGCCTCACTGGGACAGTTACGCGCGCGGTTTGATCATTGGCATCAATCTCGGCACCAAGAAGGCCCACCTGGCTCGGGCCACCCTCGAAGGCATCGTCTACGCGATCAAGGACTTTCTGGAGGCCATGCGCCAGGGATCCGGCGTGCCGATAAAGTCCATCAAAACCGACGGCGGCGCGGCGGGCAATGACTTCCTGCTCCAGTTCCAGTCGGATATTCTGGATGTCGAGGTCGAAAGACCTCGCGACGCCGAATTCACAACCAGCCTCGGCGCGGCATACATGGCCGGCCTCGCCACGGGTGTCTGGAAGAACCGCGACGAGGTTATCGCCCACAGGTCAGTGGACCGCACGTTCCAGCCAGGCATGGACGCAGCCGAGCGGGATCGCCTCTACCACGGCTGGAACGAGGCGGTACGAAGGTCGAGCGATTGGCTCCGCCAGAGTCGGCCAGGTACCTGAGAACCGAAAGGAGGGCACCCGTTGCCCGATGTCCCTGGAAGCGCCGCGCATATATCCCCCGAGGCCCTGGAAGAGTTGGAGCGCTTGCTCGAAAGCGATGAATGGAAGACCGACACGGGCACGCGCCGGGAACACGAACACGACAGTTGGGTTCTATCCATAAAGGATCGTCCGCTGGGCGATCAGTACGAAACCATGCCCGCCGGCGTCGCCCGGCCGAGGACAACCGAACAGGTGTCAAGATTGCTCGTCTGGGCGTCCCGCCACGGCATCCCGGTAGTCCCTTACGGCGCAGGTTCGGGCGTGATGGGCGGGACTGTTCACACGAAGGGCGGCATTAGCCTCGATCTTGGCGCGTTCGATGAGATTGAGGAGTTGGACGAGGAAAACCTGCTCGTCACCGTCGGGGCCGGCCTCTACGGCGGCGCATTCGAGGAGAAGCTGGAAGCCCGGGGTTTCACTGTCGGGCACTATCCTCAATCACTCCACATCTCGACGGTCGGAGGCTGGGTGGCGACCCGGGGCAGCGGCACGTTCTCCTCGCTGTACGGCAATATCGAGGATATGGTCGCTGGGCTCGAGGCGGTCTTGCCCACCGGCGAGGTTGTGCACACCAAGATCGTCCCGCGCAGCGCCAGCGGCCCCGATTATAAGCAGCTCTTCATCGGCAGCGAGGGTACTTTCGGCGTAATCACGCGCGTCACCCTCCGGATGTGGCCCCGTCCCGAGGTACGAGCGTTTCGCGCCCTCTCCTTCGCTTCGTTCAAAGATGGCCTGGAGACGATCCGCAGAGTCGTGCAGGGCGGCGTCAGGCCAGCCGTGATCCGCCTCTACGATCCCGTCGAGGGGCGTCCGACCCTGGAGCGTTTCGGGCAAGACCCAAGCAGATGGCTATTGGTGCTCGCTTTCGATGGGAGCCGGAGGATGGTCGAGCTCGCGGAGAGCATCACCGTCGAGACCGCCCTGGGCTTCGGCGCGGAGGACCTCGGATGCGAGCCAGCCGAGTACTGGGAGCGGCATAGGTTCGAGATCGCCTGGCTCTGGGAGAGGGTGAACCTGTCGGGCGGTATCGCGGAGGCTATAGAGGTCGCCCATGTATGGAGCCGCCTGGAGGAGACCTACGAGAGGATGGTCGAAGCCGTCCGACCGCACATGCCCGATGTCTTCGGCCATGTCTCGCATGTCTACCCGCAGGGAGCGTCCCTGTACGTGATCTGCAGAACCCTTGAGACGGACGACGAGGAGGCCGAGAGAGCCTACCGCGAAGGCTGGCGCGCCGCCATGCGGGCCTGTCTGGAGGTAGGGGCGACGATCTCTCATCACCACGGAATCGGCCTTCAGCGCGCCCCGTGGATGGAAGCCGAGCACGGCGCGGGGCTCGAGCTGCTTCGCCAGGTCAAGCATGCAATCGACCCAGCGGGAATCATGAATCCTGGTAAGCTCGGTCTCGACCACTCAAGCCTGGCCGGCGACTTATCGTGATGTCTCCGGACGGTAGTGTGGTGAGATACGCCCGACTGGACGAGGAGCTATGATAGTAGCGACGTGAACATTGTGCTTCCCAATTTTCAGAGTACCAACTATGGCTGAGGGCATCGTGCCGCCAGTAATATGCTTCGATTTCGATGGCACTCTGGTGAACAGCGATGGGCTTATACACCCTAGCGACATCGAGATACTGAGGAGCGGGAGTTCGGCAACCTTCATCCCCGCCACCGGACGCCCGCTGCACGCGGTTCGGCGTGTCTTCGGGCTTCACGGGCTGTTCGCGGAGCGCCCCATAGCGTTCCCTCTCATCCTGGAGAATGGAGCGGCACTGTACCGGTCGGATGAGTTGCTTCACTCTCAATACTCCTTTGAACCGGAAGTTCGAGATGTCCTCGTACGCACGATGCTTGACTCTCCGCGGGTGACCTTCTTGCTGTTCAGCTTGGACAGGGTGCGGATGCTCTGGCCCAGTAGCGCGGGATGGAAGATGGCCCGGCGCTTCGGTTTGACCACGCAACTGTACTCTCCGGACCACAGAGAAGATGCCCTCACCAAGCTGGTGGCTATCGCGGAGACTCCGGAGCCGCTTCGTGCTTTCGACGCGGAGACTGCGGGGGTGGAGCTGGAGAGAGCATACTCCCTGCCCACGGTGCTGGAGTACACTCGGGCGGGCATCGACAAGGGCCGGGGTCTGTCTATCCTTCTGGATAGTGCGCCACGCTCTGATTCCAGGGTCATTGTAGCGGGAGATGGCGAGAACGACCTGCCGCTCTTTGGACTCGCGGACATGTCTTTCGCGCCGGGAGACAGTCCAGCAGCCATAAGGGGCCGGGCGGATCACGTTATCGATGTGAAGGAGAACGGCCTGCTCGCGCCTATTTTCCGAGAAATTGGCGTATAGTCCCCGCGAAGGAGGTATTGTCAAATGTTGTGGATTGACTCCTGATCACGCGGCGACCTTCTCTTCGCTTCCTTCGACCAACTCTCCGTTCTTGAATGTGGCTCCAGCTCTCACCAGCGCTACGAGGTGATGACCGTTGAGCCTCCTCCACCTCCCCTCGGCGGCCTCCATCAGCTTGAAGATCATCGCCAAGCCGGCTTGCCGCGAACCCGGACCCTTCGTTATGTCCGTCCTCGCCCGCACCGGCGCGAAAGTGGACTCTATGGGATTGCTCGTCCTCAGATGCACCCAGTGCTCGGCCGGGTAGTCGCAGAAGGCGAGAAGCGCCTCCCTCTCGGAGACTGTCTTCTCCACCGCCTTCGGCCATTTCACTCCGAACTCGCCCGCGAACGCCTCGACGGCTTT
>JALZNL010000048.1 GCA_030857715.1 Actinomycetota bacterium
CCAGCACACGTCCGCCGGCGGTGACCGGGTAGAGTTCGCTGCCCACGGTCGTGACGAGGGCGGCCGACCACCACAGGGCATCGCCGAAGCCCTCTATCGGGGCCCCGGGCGCCCCGGCTTCGAGCAGGAGACCCGCCGCCGCGCCGAGCAGGACCACGAGCACGGAGACGATGGCGAGTTGCCCGAGCCTGCGGCGCCTCAAGAGCGTCAGGGTCGCCCCGGAGCCCCGGCCTCCGAAGACCGCGAGCCTGAAGAGCGGCAGGGCGCGCGAAGCCCGCAGCACGCTCAATACCTTCAAGAACCTCAAGAACGGGACTAGCAGCACCAGGACGTCGAGCCAGTTACGCCGCAGGTAGGCGCGCTTGACCGGCGCCAGGGCGAACTTGACCGCGAACTCGACGAAGAACAGCCCCCACAGGGACCAGCCCAGCGCCGCCAGCCTCCCGCGCCACGGTTCGCCGACCTCCCCGCTCAGCTCGATCACGGCGAGCAGGACCATCAAGACCGAGGCGAGGGCCAGGGGCACGTCCAGGTAGCGGTCCAGCCGCCTCCGCAGATCCTCCCGCCATTCGGGATCGTTGCGCAAACGGTCTGCTTCGACCCTTTTGGGGCTCATCGAGCTCCTCTCTTCTCCGGTTCTTGGGTACAAAGCGGTCCGCAGAAGGATAAACCCTCAGCGGGCCGGACCGTCGGTCGCCGGGGAAAACGGGGAAGCCCGTGGCCGGCGGCTTTGCAGGTGAAAGCCCCGGCCCTTCCGCGAGACGCCCTAGAAAGCCGCCAGCAGGATCACAGCGTACAGGGCGGCCCCGAGGGCGAAGGCCCAGAACCGGCTCTCTCGCTCCTCGGGAAGCTCCTCCTTGAGGACGTTCATGACCACGCCGCCCGCCAGGAAGGCGAACAGAACCGCTATAGCAGCCTCGGAGACCTCGGAGAGGATCCCCACGGCCCACCCCGCGAAGATGGCGGCGGCCAGCACCCAGCGCCCGGCCCGGTCGTAGACCCCCTTGTGGTCCTCGCGCAGCCCGAAGTCGTTGACCACGAAGTGCACCCCCATCGCGAAGGCGAAGAGGGCGAGACTGCCGAGTCCCGGCTCCTCCCGGTGGAGCATCAGGTAGCCGATGAGGGCATTGTAGAGGGCGAAGGAGGCCGTATGCAGCCAGAAGACGCCCGCCCCGGTGGCGTCCTCCCCCCCCGCCCGCCGCCTCCTTCCGCGCGAGACCTTCGCGGCCCGCTCGAGCCCGTAGAACGTTGCGAGCCCGACGAGCGCCACCAGGTAGACGTGGTACTCGATAAAGGTGAAGCTCTCGCCGACGGCCTCACGCACGGTCTCCTGCTCCTCGGCGAGGTCAGGCAGGAGGTGGACGAAGACGTACGCGACGGAGACGCCGCCGGCCGCCGAGAGCCAGCGGCTCCGCGGGAAGACGTCCAAGAAACGCATCCTCCCCGAGAAGAGGTGCACGGCGGCCAGAGCGGCCACGAGCGCGAGGGAGAGGAGCGCGATCACCTCGACTTAGCGGGAGTCTCTTTCGTCCCCCACACCGGCGCCGGCACGCCGGCGGCCCGGTTCAGGAGCCAGCCGACGACCGTGAGCAGGACGACGCCGGCCATGAGCGCCGCCATCTCGGGGGGCGTCTGCAGGAAGCCGAGGCTCACGATGAGCGTGGTCGCCCCCGCCGGGGGGTGGGAGGCGTTCGAGAGCAGCAGGACCGCCCCGGTCAGGGCCACAGAGAGGGCGCCCGCGCCGATGCGGGCCGGTGTGGCGTCCTCGACCAGGATGCTCGAGTTGTCGAGCAGGCCGAAGAGGGCTAGGGAGAGGGCGCCGGCCAGTATCGCCACCGCGTGGCCGATCAGGGCGTTGCGCGGGCTGGACGTCGTGGCCATCGGCCGCTCGAAGAAGAGCAGCGCGGTCGGGCCCAGGCTAGGGAAAAGGAGCGGCTGCTTCGCGAGGTAGGCCGCCAGGCCACTGACCGCGAGCGCCAGCAGGCAGGCGGCGAAAGCGTAGATCGCCTCCCCCACCCGGCTCCCGAAACGTCCGACCAGCCGCCCGTGCAGGCCGTGACGCTCCTTATCGGGCACTACGACGCCACGATTAGCGCCTGGGGCGCGGCCTGCTTCATCCTGGTCTTGAGCCATTTGACCTGGGTGGCCGTCTGCCGCTCGCAGGAGTTCACGACATCCAGCAGTTCCCGGTCTCCGAGGCCCTGGGCGGCCTGCCCGATCATGGTCCACGCGATGTCGCAGGCATTCGCCATCAGGTAGAGGTCGTGGAGGTCCCGGATCAGGCCGAGCCCGCCCTCGCGGGTCCCGTCGAAGAACTCGTGGTAGAGGCGGTCGGGCTCCGTGGGCTTCTCCTCGCCGTAGCGCCCGACGAACGGTTCCAGCGCCTCCACGTGGGCCTCGCACTGCCCGGCCAGAGTGTTGCCCGTGTGGAAGACGTCCACCTCCGCGGCATGGCCCTCCCCGACCTTGCGGAACCCCGCCGCGAGGTTCTGCTCCGACTGGTGCAGATAACCCAGGTAATTCGCCAAATGCACTTTATCCCCCGCCTTCCATCGTCTCGGTCACCTCGGCCCCGGCGCCGCCCGCGGTCTCCGGCACCTGGACATTCCCGGCAGGCCTCGAGGCGGTGTTCGTCGGCGCCGGGGCGGGTGAGCCGTCGGCATCTGCCATTTTCGTCACCCTCACTGCCCCGGACTTGAAGAGCGGCTGCTTGGAGACCGGGTCCCACTCGGTTATGGTCAGCTCGTTCGCCGCCCGGGCGTGGCCGTCCGGCGCGTCGCCGCCCTTCTGGTCGAAGTAGCCGTAGTGGAACGGCGCGAAGACGACGCCATCCCGGATGCCGCTCACGCGCGCCTTCGCCTCCAGGCGCCCGCGCGAGGATTCCACGCGCACCGTGTCGCCCTCGGAGACGCCGAGGCTTTCGGCGTCTGTAGGAGAGACCTCGACCCACGCCTCGGGGGCGGCGTTCTGGAGTTGCGGGGCGCGGGCGGTCTTGGTGCGGGTGTGGAAGTGGTAGATCGTACGCCCCGTGTTGAGGCGGAAGGGGTACTCTTCCCCCGGCTCCTCGTGCGGCGGCGTGTAGGGGGCCGCCTTGAGGAAGGCCCGCCCCTCCGGGCCTATGGCGCGGTGGTCGGCCTCCGAGTTCACGGCCCCCGCGAGAAGGTCGTGGCCGTAGGTCTCGCAGTCCGCCGTGCGGGTGTTGAAGTCGGCGTCCCCGTAGAGGCGCTCGGTGCCGTCCGGGTGCTCCTCGTTGCAGGGCCACTGGACTCCAGAACCGCCCCGGAGCTTCTCGTAGGTGAGGCCCGTGTAGTCGCAGGGACGGCCGCGCGTACACTCCTTCCAGGCCTCGAAAGCCTCCTCCGGGTGCTCCCACTTTATGAGGGGTTCGCCGTCCTTGTCGCGGAAATCCATGAGACGCGCGTACTCCAGGAAGATGTCGAGGTCGTGCTTGGTCTCGCCGGGCGGCTCCACGCCCGCCTCGGAGAGGTGGACCGTGCGGTCGGTGTTCGTGTAAGTGCCGGTCTTCTCGCCCCAGGTCGCCGCCGGCAGGACCACGTCGGCGAGCTGCGCCGTCTCGGTCAGGAAGATGTCCTGGACGACGACGAAGAGGTCTTCCTGATCAAGGATGCTCCTGATGCGGCGCAGTTCCGGGAGGGAGACCGCGGGGTTCGTGCAGCTTATCCAGAGAAACTCTATGGAGCCCTGCTCGGCGTAGCGCCAGATCTGCATGGCGTGCGTCGGCGGCGCCCAGTGCGGTATCTTCATCAGATCCACGTTCCAAAGGTCCGCGAGCTCCTGGACGTGCTCCTTGTTGTCCCAGTTCCTGAACGCCGGCAAATCCCCGTTGGCGCCCGTCTCCCGCGTGTTCTGCGCGGTGGGCTGGCCGTTGAACTGCAAGACGCCGCACCCGGGCTTCCCGAGCATCCCGCGCAGGAGGTGGATATTGTTGATCTGGCAGGCCGCCGCCGTCGCCTGGTGGCTCTGGTAGACGCCCTGGAGCGCCGTGGACAGCAGCCGCTCCGCGGTCCCGAGGATGCGCGCCGCCTCCCGAATTCTCTCCGCTTCGACCCCGCATACCTCCGCGGCCCACTCGGGCGTGCAATCCGCGACGGTGCTCTCGAGTTCTTCGAAGCCCATAGTATGGGCGTCCACGTACTCCTCGTCGTACCAGCCGTTCTGGAAGATCTCGTGCAAGAAGGCGTTGAGGAGGGCCACGTTGGTGCCGGTCTTGATCGGCAGGTGCACGGTGGCCCTTTGGGCGACGGGCGTGGGCCTGGGGTCCACCACCACGAGCTCTGGCGGGTTCGGTCCCTCCAGGCGGTCAAGGACGCGCATCCAGGTAACGGCCTGGGTCTCGGCCATGTTGTGCCCGAAGAGCATGATGGCGTCGGCGTGGTCGATGTCCGCGTAGGAGCCGGGCTGGCCGTCGCTCCCGAATGTCTCCTTGAGCGCCTGCCCGGCGGTCGCCGTGCAGAGCCGCGTGTTGCCGTCCATGTGCGGCGTTCCGAGGCCGGCCTTGCCGATGACGCCCAGAGTGTAGTACTCCTCCAGGAAGAGCTGGCCCGTCGTGTAGAAGCCGAAGGCGAGCGGCCCCTTCTCCTCCAGCAACTCTTTCGAGCGGTCTACGATCCTACCCATCGCCTCGTCCCAGCCCGCCTCGACGAGCTCGCCGTTCTTGCGCACGAGCGGTTTTTTCAACCGGTCTTCGGAGTTGTTGGCCTGCCAGCCGAAGAGGTCCTTGGGGCCGAGGCGGCCCTTGTTGACGCGGTCCACGCCGCGTCCCCGCACCCCGACGATGCGCCCGTCCTTGACGGCGATGTCCATGGCGTCGCCGTTGGAGTGGAGGATGGAAGCCGTCTGGACCCAGGCATCCACGTCCTCTTCGTTCACGCCTTCGTCCAGGAACCGGTCCACCCGGAGGGGCCATTCTTCGTCCCGGCCAAACGGTGTGCGTTCACCCCAGGGGTTCGCTATGCGGTCGGTCAAGCTTTACCTCCCATGCTCGGGCCCGTTTAGGCTCTCCTGTCACTCGGCGGGTATGGGGTTCTCTTGCAAGGCCCGGGCGACGAGCCGGATGTCGCCGACGCCGTGAAAGACCACGGCCTTCATGTGGGGCTCCTCTCTACAGGGCGCGGGGAGGTTCGAACCTCCTCGCGCCTTGCTATCCTTTGCCTTGAGCTACGGCTGGAGCAGGATCTTGACGGCGCCGTCCTGCTTGTTCTGGAAGATCTCGTACGCGTGGGGCGCCTCGTCCAGCGGCATCTTGTGTGTGGCAAAGTCCTCGACCCCGAGCGGGTCGCCGCCCCCGACCAGGAGCGGCATGATGTCGTCCACCCAGGCCTTGACGTTGGCCTGGCCCATGCGGATCTGGATCTGCTTGTCGAAGAGCTGCAACAGGTTCAGGGGATCCGCCGTCCCGCCGTACACGCCGCTTATGGAGAGCGTGCCGCCCCGGCGCACGGTCTCGATGCACTGGTTGAGCGCCGTGAGCCGGTCGACGCCCGCCTTCTCCATCGCGGGCTGGGCCACCGAATCGGGCATCAGGCCAACGAGCGTCTGGGCCATCTTGCCACCGCCAGACCCGTGCGCCTCCATGCCGACCGCGTCTATGACCGAGTCAGGGCCTCGGCCGTCGGTCATCTCGCGGATCGTCTCCGCTACGTCGTCGTGGTCGCGGAGGTCCACCGTCTCGATGTCGTAACGGCGGGCCATCGCAAGCCGCTCGGGCACGAGGTCAACCCCGATGACCCGGTGTCCCCTGTAGCGGGCGATGCGGGCGGACATCTGTCCGATTGGGCCGAGCCCGAACACTGCCACGCTGCCGCCGTCCGGGATGCCGGCGTACTCGACGGCCTGCCAGCTCGTCGGAAGCACGTCCGAGAGGTAGACGAAGCGCTCGTCTGACATACCCGCGCCCTCTTCGGGGACCTTGATCGGTACGAACTGCGCCTGCGGCACGCGCAGGAACTCGGCCTGCCCGCCCGGCACCTGGCCGTAGAGTTTGGTGTAGCCGAAGAACTTGGCGCCCGTGCCGTACTCGTGGACCTGCGTGGTCTCGCACTGGGAGTAGAGCCGCTGGTCGCACATAAAGCAGTGTCCGCAGCTTATGTTGAACGGGAGGACCACCCGGTCGCCCGGGGCTACGTGCGTTACCTCGGGGCCGACTTCTTCGACGATGCCCATGGGCTCGTGGCCGAGGATGTCGCCCGGATCTATAAACGGCCCGAGCACATTGTAGAGGTGCAGGTCCGAGCCGCAGATGTTGGTCGTGGTGATCCTGACTATGGCGTCGTTCGGCTCCTGGATGGTCGGGTCCGGTACGTTGTCCACCCGAACATCCTGCTTGCCGTGCCACGTAAGCGCCTTCATTCCGTTACGCCTCCTTCTTGCTTACTAGTCCATAAGGACACACCACAGAGATCCGTAATGTCCGCAAAACGGGCTTCCAGCCGCCAGCAAAACAAAAGGCTGACGGCTGAAAGCCGATGGCCCTAGACGCTGCGGGCCTGATCCGCGTGCTTGCCCTCGCCGATCTCCTCGACCACCTTGGCGCAGAAGGCCGGCAGGTCGTCGGGGTTGCGGCTGGTGACGAGGCCCTGGTCGGTGACGACCTCCTCGTCCACCCAGGTGCCGCCCGCGTTGCGGATGTCGGTCTGGAGGGTTGGGAAGGAGGTCAAGGTGCGGCCCTTCACCACGTCCGCCTCGACGAGGGTCCAGGGGCCGTGGCAGATCACGCCGACCGGCTTGGCCTGCTCGAAGAAGCCCCGCACGAAGGCGACCGCGTCCGCGTCGCCGCGCAGGTTGTCCGCCCCCACGGTGCCGCCGGGCACGATCAGGGCGTCGTAGTCATCCGGCGTCACGTCGGCGACGGCCTTCTCGGCCATAAACGTCTCGCCCGGGTTGACGTCGCCGTTCATCGTGTGCGCCTCGCCGGCCTGGAGGCCGATAACCTCGACCGTGGCGCCCTCGCCCTCTACGGCCTCCTTGGGCTGGACGAACTCCACCTGCTCCGTGCCAACCGGCGCGATGAGAATAGCCACCTTGCGTCCCTGTAGTTCGTTTGCCACGAGGATCTCCTTCTCTGATAGTCGTGCATACGGCGGGAAATCTCTTCCCGGTTGTTTTCTACCCAGATTCGAGGTCCGCCAACACACCCGAGCCCTTTCCGGCGGGCGGAACGGCGCGGGCGGTTCGCAACGAAGCCATCCGCCTCAGCCGTAGATGGCTTTGTAGCTGCCGCTCTGTATCTCCCCGTCCGCCACCATCACGTAGTCGTCCCGTATCGGCCGGCCCTGGATAAAGTTCTCCAGGCTGTCACGCACGCCGGCGGCGTAGCGTTTCTGGGCCTCGAGCGTGGTGCCGGAGACGTGCGGGGTCATGGCGTGGTTGGGCATAGTGCGCCACGGGTGGTCGGAGGGGGCGGGCTGAGGGTCCCAGACGTCGCCGGCGTAGCCGCCGAGGTGGCCCTCCTCCAGCGCCTCGACGAGGGCTTCCGTCTCGACGATGGCACCACGGGCTATGTTGACGAGGTGGGCGCCCTTCTTCATGCCAAAGAGCGTCTCCCGGTCGAAGAGGCCCCGCGTCTCGGGCGTCAGGGGCGAGGCGATGACTATGACGTCGCACTCTTCGAGCATCTCGTCCAGGGTTGCGTAGCGGATGCCAAGGTAGATCTCCTCGGTCGTCCCGAGTCGGGAGCGTTTGTAGTAGAGCGTCTCGACGTCGAAGGGCTTCAGGCGGGCGGCGATGAGCTGCCCGATCTGGCCCGCACCGTAGACGCCGACGGTCTTCTTTTCGAGGTCGTGGGAGCCAGCGGCGATCTCACCTATCGACCAGCCGCCGTCCACGACGTCCTTATATGCGGGGACGAAGTTGCGGACGAGCGCCAGGACCTGCATGACGGCGTGCTCAGCGACGCTGACGGTGTTGGAGCCGGTGATCTCGGCGACCGTTATGCCCCGCTCCGCGGCCTCCCCGAGATCTATATGGTCCGATCCAACGCCAGCCGTAAGGATGAGCTTCAGTTCTTGCGCCTCGCCCAGCATCTCCTTCGTGACGTAGACGGGCCAGAAGGTCGCCCTCCCTCTCGGTGGTAGAGACGAGCTCGTGTTCGTCCCCCAACGAGTCTCTCAGACCCAGGGCGTTCTCGGCGCAGCCGAGCACCTCCGGGTTGTCGGCGGCTTCACCACCGGGGTAGAGGACCGCGACTATCTTCACGGCTTCTCCCTTCTCGGGCGCGTTTCGCCACGTTTCGGTCTGGAGGGTAACGGGGTCACCAGGAAGAGGAGGCGCCTTCGTCGGAGCCTGGGCCGACCGCGGTCTGCCTGTTTGGGACGATCCAGAGCGTCACCCGCTCGGTCTTTATGTCGTCGGGATCGTAGTCCTGGCCGTTGTACTTCTGAGAGAGCTGGTCTATGTGGGTCCTGGCCTCAGGCCCGGTCACCATCTCCACGACCTCCCCGCGCACCTCGGCGTATCGGTAAGGGTCTTCCTCGTCGCGGATCGTGAGCGTGACCGTCGGGTCGCGCCGGACGTTCTTGTACTTCTGGCGGTGGACCTCGGTGTTGACGAAGAGACGCTCCCCATCGGTGTGGACCCAGATGAGATGGTTCTGCAGGCTGCCGTCTGGCATGGTGGTGCTGATCGCGGCGTAGTTGGCTCCCCGCGCCAACTCAACCGTCGTCGGGTGTAACTCTGGACCGTTCTGCGTAGCCGCCATCTGCTCCTCCTCTAAATATCCGTTACCCACCGATACCCGAAAGGCGCTTTTCGCAACGCCCGGATCGGGAAGAATGGCCCAAAACATTCAGACGAACGGCCAGCGTCCGCCGCTAGCCGTCCGCCTCTCCTGAAACCTCCCCTAACCCGAGACCTCGGAGAGCTCGGCATACTCGTCGTCCGTGAGTTCTATCGAGGTCGCCGCGACGTTCTCTTCGAGGTGCGCCACGGATGAGGTACCGGGGATCGGGAGCATCACCGGCGAGCGGCGGAGCAGCCAGGCGAGGGCGACCTGCCCCGGGGTTGCGTCGTGGTTGGAGGCGATCTCATCCACCGGGCCGCCGGGCTGGGAGAGGGAACCGGAGGCCAGCGGGAACCACGGGATAAAGGCGATCCCGTCGGCCTCGCAGGCCTCCAGCACCGCCTCGGAGCCCCGGTCGGTCAGGTTGTAGCGGTTCTGCACGGATGAGATCGGCAAGATCTCCTGCGCCTGCCGAAGCTCGTCCACGCCGACCTCGGAGAGCCCGACGTGCCTGACCTTGCCCTCGTCCCGAAGATCGGACATGGTCCCCAGCGACTCCTCGACCGGGACCTCGGGGTCGATGCGGTGGAGCTGGTAGAGGTCTATCGTCTCCAGCTTCAGGCGGCTGAGGCTGCCCTCGATGGCCTCCCGGATATGCTCGGGCCGGCCGTTCGGCCTCCAGTCCCCGGGTCCGGGGCGCACGAGGCCGGCCTTTGTGGCGATCACCACGTCGTCCGGGTACGGGTGGAGCGTCTCGCCGATGAGGCGCTCGGAGACGTCGGGGCCGTAGGAGTCGGCGGTGTCTATGAGGTTTATGCCGAGCTCCACGCAGCGCCGGAGGACGGCTTTCGCCTCCTCGGGGTTCTCGGGCTCGCCCCAGATGCCCTCGCCCGTGATCCTCATGGCGCCGTACCCAAGACGGTTCACCTCGAGGTCCCCGCCCAGGGCGAAGGTGCCCGCGTTGGCCGCGTCCTGCGTGGTGTTCTGTTCTGTCATCGTCTGCCTCCCGTTTGGTTTCGGTGGTGGGCGCCGCGACGGTCGCCCGCCGGTTGTCTTTTACGCGGCTGCAACGGGGGCGTCCCGTTGCAGCCTTCCAGCAAGTACGGTCGGCTAAACATCCGCGCCCCTCTCGAGGGTGGTTCGGCGCGTGGTCGTGACGAAGATCCGGCCGCCGCGCGAGACCGTCACGCCGGTGAGCATCGCCCCGTCGAAGTAGGCGACGGGCTCCAGCTCGCCCAACGGCGCGTCGGCGGCCAACTCCTGTGGGTTTGCGCTCATCAGTGAGGTCTCCTTCTCTCGGGGTTCGCCGGTCTGGTCACGCGCGTTATCGACGCGACCAGTGCCCGTCGTCCACGCTCGTCTCGGCGAACTCGAACGAGGTCCTGTACGGCGTGAAATCGACGTGTTTGTTGACCGCGTAGAGGGCCCGCGGGGCGCAGAGGGAGAGCGCCAGCGACTCGTCGCGGACGAGGCGGTCGATGCGCTGGGATACTTCGGCCTGCTCGGGCGGGGCGGTCTTCGCCGCGAGCTCCGCGAAGAGGGATTCGAACTCTGGCACCGCGGGGCCGGCGCGGAACTCGCCGGTGGCGCCGGCGAAGGCGCGGTGCAGCTCGGCGACCACGGACTCGGCGAACTGGGCGCCGTGGCCCAGGATCAGGACGTCCCAGCCCTGCGCCAGCTTCTTCTCGGCCAGCCGCCGCCGCACGGGCAACTCCTCCTCTCCCCGGTAAACGACCACTTCGACCCCGACACTGAGCGCCCCTTCGAGATCCGCGGCGACCGCCCGCGCCACGTCCTCCAGCCCGCCCAGGGCGGCGACGCGGAGCGGGCGCTCCCCGCCGCCCGTCTCGCTCCGCGCCTCGTTCCACAGCTCCGCGG
>JALZNL010000049.1 GCA_030857715.1 Actinomycetota bacterium
CGGCCTCGCAAAGGCCGCCCGGGGCATCACCAGCGTGGAAGAGGTCTTGAGAACTGTGGTATAGAGCGGATCGGGTGTCAGCGCGCTCCGACCTTTGGCCTTCGCTTTCGGCCGTCAGCTTGTGTAGTGTCGCAGGGAGCCTATCGACAACGGTGTTCGCGAGGAGATTTGACCGTTTCGCAAACTGCTCCGAACGCTCCCCTGACGCGGACGATCCCTCTGTTGCCGCGATCTTGCCGGCCGTCACCCCGGGTCGATCAACGGTTCCGGCCGGCGTCCTCGCCCGCGTCGCGGGTGGATGGGACCGGGCGAGAACCCTTCCGGCCTCCGGTCCGGAGCTTTTCTGTAGAATGTTCGCCCGTTGGCGTCGATTCAGGAGGATGCTCGGTTTGGGTTTCTGGGGAGAGCTTGGTGGAAGGATCGTGGGCGCGCCCTCGATCCTGGCGGCGGACTTCGCGAACCTGGCGGAGGAGGTCCGGCGGGCGCAGCGCGGCGGGGCCGAGCTGGTTCACTTCGACGCGATGGACAACCAGTTCGTCCCCAACCTGACCATCGGGCCGGTGGTCGCCGCGTCCCTGGTCGAGGCCATTGACCTGCCGGTGGATGCCCACCTCATGGTGGACAGCCCGGACAACCTGATACCGTCCTTCATCGACGCGGGCGTCGTCAGCATCTCGGTCCAGCCCGAGGCCGTCACCCACCTGCACCGCACGCTTACCATGATCCGGGCCGGCGGCTGCGAGGCCGGCGTCGCCCTCAACCCGACCACCCCGCCCGAGTTTATCGAGTGGGCGCTTCCCTACCTGGACTACGTGCTCGTCATGACCGTGAATCCCGGCTTCGGCGGCCAGTCCTTTATCCCGGAGATGGCCGCCAAGGTGCGCCGCCTCAAGGAGATGACCGACCTCCCCATCCAGGTTGACGGCGGCATCACCGCCGAGACCGCGCCCCTGATGGTCGAGGCCGGCGCCCAGGTCCTCGTCGCCGGCTCCGCGGTCTACAGAGGCGACCCCGCCTCCGAGATGCGAAAGATAATCGACGCCGCCCGCGGCGCCGCCTAGCACGCTCCCTTCGGGAGCTTGTCAGTATTTCAGCTTGTCAGCCTGTCAGCCATTTCGCTTCGGAGGTTCTCGGCCCGCACCGGTGACCGCATCCTTTTGAGAGGTCGGGTTTCGAAAGCGTCCCTGCCTGAGGAACCGCACAAGAGGACTGGCCCGTCCCACGGGCCGAAAAGCTGACCGGCTGAAAGCGAGGCCGCGAGGCCGAAGCGCGCTGAGAGCGGAGGCGAAGCCGGAGCGTGCTGACTAGCTCTGTTCCTTGTTGCCATAAACGCCGTGTGGTATAGGTTCTTTCGTAACTTTTCGGGGGCGGGTGAAATTCCCGCACCGGCGGTGAGCCCGGAGGGAGCGTTCCCGACGGGGAGCCCGCGAGCCCCAGGGTAGGACCCGGGGGTTGAGCCGGTGAAGGTTCGCTTCGCGAACCGTAGTCCGGCGCCGACGGTCAGAGTCCGGATGGGAGAAAGGTCAATTTGGCACGAGGTTCATTTATGGATCTCGCCCGGCGGCTTGCCGAGCGCGGTCGTTTTACTGTGGCGCCCAATCCCCTCGTCGGGGCCGTTGTGGTGCGCGAAGGCGAGGTTATCGGCGAGGGTTGGCACGCCCGGGCGGGGGAGGCGCACGCGGAGGTACGCGCGCTAGACGCCGCCGGAGTCGCCGCCAGGGGCGCTACGCTCTTCGTTACCCTGGAACCGTGCAATCATCATGGCCGGACGCCCCCGTGCGTGGAGGCGGTCATACACGCCGGCATCACGCGCGTGGTGGTGGGGGCTCTGGACCCCGACCCGCGCATGCGGGGGCGCAGCGTAGAGATGTTGCGGGAGGCCGGGATCGGCGTCGAGGTCCTCGACGACCCCGCG
Organism: Actinomycetota bacterium; assembly: GCA_030857715.1. Next base: position 1,916 of record JALZNL010000049.1, read on the forward strand.
TCGGAGAGGCAGAACGAGCAGTTCTTCCACCGGATGCGCACCGGACGTCCGTTCGTTCACGTCAAGCTGGCGACGACGCTGGACGGCAGGATCGCCGCGTCCGGCGGCGACAGCAAGTGGGTGACCGGGGAGGCCGCGAGGCTTCGCGCGCACGAGCTTCGCGCCGAGGCGGGCGCCGTGCTCGTCGGCGCCGGCACCGTGCGCGCAGACGATCCCACGCTGACGGCCCGCGGTCTGTCCGAAGAGCCGCCGGCCGTCACCCGCGTAGTGCTCGACCCGCGCCTGACGACGGGCCCGAAGAGCGAGCTGGCGCGCACGGCGAAGAAGGCGCCCCTCATCGTTTTCGCGGGCGAAGAGAACGTAGATGCCCGAGAGAAGGTACTGCGTGGGATCGGGGTCGAGGTGGTGGCGGCGCCGACGGTGGAGAACAGGATGGACTGACGTTTCGTCCTGGACGAGTTGGGGCGGCGTGGGATTCGCGGCCTGCTGGTAGAGGGGGGCGGGGAGACCGCCACCGGTTTTGTGGAGGGGGGCCTCGCGGACAAGCTGACGCTGTTCTACGCGCCCAGGCTTATCGGCTCGGAGGGGGTGCCCATGATCGGGGCCCTGCGCGCGACCAGGATGGCCGAGGCGCTGAGGTTCCGCGTCTCCGACGTCGAGAGGATCGGGGAGGACGTCGCCGTCACGCTCTATCCGGCGCCTGGGGAGGAGGATCATGTTCACCGGGCTAGTTGAGGAGGTCGGGCGGGTGAGGTCGCTGCGGGCCGCCGAGGACGCCAGCGACGCGCACCTGGGCGTCTCGGCCGACGTGGTGCTCGGGGGGACGCGCGTGGGGGACTCCATCCTGGTCAACGGGGCGTGCCTGACGGTGGACGAGGTCCAGAACGGCGCCCTCGTCTTCTACACGATGCCGGAGACGCTCAGGCGGACGGCTCTGGGGGATCTCTCCGAGGGTAGCCCGGTAAACCTGGAGCGGGCCATGGAGGCCGGGGGTCGGCTCGGGGGGCACATCGTGCAGGGGCACGTGGATGGTGTTGGCGAGGTGCTCGACGTGAAGCCGGAGGACGACGCGGAGATCTGGACCTTCGCGGCCCCCAATTCGGTGCTGCGCTACGCGGTCGAGAAGGGCAGCGTCTGCGTGGACGGCATTAGCCTGACCGTCGTCTCCGCCGGGGACGACCTCTTCACCGTCTCAATCCTTCCGCACACGCGCTCCCACACCAACCTCGGGGAGCTCGGTGTCGGGTCCCACGTCAACCTGGAGGCCGATGTAATAGGAAAGTACGTCGAGCGGCTCATGCAGCCGTGGACAAACGACAAAGTTACCCACCCTGAGAGGAGAGCAAGAGATGCCGTTTAGCCCGATGGAAGAGATACTAGAGGACATCAAGGCCGGCAAGATGGTCATCGTCTGCGACGACGAGGACCGGGAAAATGAGGGCGACCTGACGATGGCCGCCGAGCTCGTCACCGCCGAGGACATAAACTTCATGGCGACCCACGGCCGGGGGCTCATCTGCCTGCCGATGGCCGAAGAGCTCGTGGATAAGCTCGATATCCCGCAGATGACCGTGCACAACTCCTCCCGCATGGGAACGGGCTTCACCGTCTCCATCGAGGCGAGGGAGGGCATCTCCACGGGCATCTCCGCCGCCGACCGGGCCCACACCTGCCGCGTGGCCGTGGAGGACGCTACCGGCCCCGAGGACCTGGTGATGCCGGGCCACGTCTTCCCCCTGCGGGCCAAGGCCGGTGGCGTCCTGCAGCGGGCGGGGCAGACCGAGGCGGCCGTGGACCTCTCGCGCTTGGCGGGGCTCAAGCCGGCCGGCGTGATCTGCGAGATCATGAAGGAAGACGGCACTATGGCCCGGGTGCCGGACCTGGAGAAATTCTCGGCCGAGCACGACGTCAAGCTCGTGACGACCGCCCAGATCATCGAGTACCGTCACGCCTTCGAGACCCAGGTCAAGTGCGCCGTCGAGACGAAGCTGCCCACGCCCTTTGGCGAGTTCAGGCTCAAGGCGTTCGAGAGCGAGATAGACGACCTTACCCACCTGGCGCTCATCATGGGCGAGCCCGAGGGCAAGGAAGACGTCCTGGTGCGCGTCCACTCCGCCTGCCTCACAGGAGACGCGCTCCACTCTTTGCGCTGCGACTGCGGCGAGCAGTTGGAGGCGGCGATGGAGCTCGTGGCCCGGGAGGGCGAGGGCGTCATCGTCTACATGCAGCAGGAGGGCCGCGGCATCGGGCTCCTCGACAAGATGAAGGCCTATCACCTCCAGGACGAGGGCATGGACACCGTCGAGGCCAACCAGAAGCTCGGCCTCGCGCCCGATCTAAGGGACTACGGCGTGGGGGCCCAGATCTTGAAGAACCTCGACCTCAAGCGCATCCGGCTCCTGACCAACAACCTCACCAAGGTCGTGGGTCTTCGGGGCTTCGGGCTCGAGATCACGGAGCGCGTGCCGATCGAGATGCAGCCGAACGGTCACAACGACCGCTACCTCAAGACCAAGCGCGAGAAGCTCAACCACGTCTTCGACAAGATCTAGGAGGAAGGTCTTGCGGCGAGAAGACGGCGCCAACCACATAGAGGGCACGCTCTCGGCGGCGGGAAGGACGTTCGGGATCGTCGCCCCCCGCTTCAACGACTTTATCGTCAAGGCGCTCCTTGAGGGCGCCCTCGACGCCGTCCGGCGCCACGGCGGCGATGCGGGCTCCGTGGACGTCGTCTGGGTGCCGGGCTCCTACGAGATACCGCTGGCGGCAAGGGAGATGGCCCGCACGGGCCGCTACGACGCCGTCATCTGCCTGGGCGCCGTGATCCGGGGCGCCACCGCCCACTTCGACTATGTCGCCGGCGGCGCCTCAAACGGCATCTCCTCCGTGGCCCTGGAGACGGGCGTCCCGACAATCTTCGGCGTCATCACCACCGAAACGATAGAGCAGGCCATCGAACGCGCCGGCACCAAGATGGGGAACAAGGGCTTCGAGGCCGCCGTCTCCGCCATAGAGATGGCCGACCTGCTGCCGCGCATCAAGCAGGGCGCTACGGATGCCGTACCCGGCGGCAACAGATAGAGACGCCCCGGAGGGCGCCTCTGCAAGAACCCTATGTGGTAGGGGCGGTACGCGAACCGGCTCTACGTTACGGGTGCGTCAGACGTTCTCTACGACGGACGGCGTCTTCGCGACGGCCTTCTGCACCTTGAACCCCTTCAGGCACGAGGTACAGGTCCACACGCGCTTCGTCGAGCGGCCCTCCTGGATGCGGACCTTCTGCAGGTTCGGGTTCCAGCGGCGTCGCGTCGCGCGCAGGGAGTGGCTCCTCGCGTTGCCGTACTCTGGCTTCTTTCCGCAGGAATAACAGACCTTCGCCACTTCAATTTCTCCTGTGCTAGGATACCGGTCGAATTTGGGGACCCCGGCGCTCCGCTAAGGGCCGGCTCCGGGCGTCGGGCAGGGATTGTACCAGATCGTCGCTGGCGGACAGGGACGCGGGGAGCCTCCGGGCTCCTCCGAGCGAGCACGTCAGGAGTCGCGTGGAGACAGAGGCGAAGGGGCGGATGCAATGGCGGTAAAGGTGGCCTCCCTGGGGGCCGCGGCGCACGCCGCGCTGAAGGCCCAGGTCGCCAGGATCAACGCCCTCAACGTCTACCCCGTCCCGGACGGCGATACCGGCACCAACATGCTGCTCACCCTCGAATCCACCTTGAAAGACGCCGCCGACGTCTCCTACGGGAGCGCTGAGGAGGCGAGCCGGGCCGTGGCGCGGGCCGCGCTCATGGGCGCCAGGGGGAACTCGGGTGTGATCCTCTCGCAGATGATCCGGGGCGCCTGCGACGTCCTCGCCAAGCACGGTTCCCTCGACGCCGCCGTCTTCGCCAAGGCCATGGACGGCGCTAAGGAGAGGGCCTACGCCTCCGTGCGGGAGCCCGTCGAAGGCACCATGCTTACCGTGATCAAGGACGCCGCCCGCGCCGCGGTCGGGGCGGTCGAGGGCGGCGAGGACGACCTGCCGGCCGTGATCCGGGCCTCGGCCGTCGAGGCCCACGAGTCCGTCCGCCGGACGCCGGAGTTGCTCGACGTCCTGCGGGACGCCGGGGTCGTGGACGCCGGTGGCCTGGCGGTCGCCGTGATCCTGGACGGCCTCTACGCCTGCGTGACGGGCGAGGAGATAGAGAGCACCTTCGAGGCGGATGACGACGCGCCGGACCTGACGGCGATCCACGCCGACGAGGAGGCCTGGGGCTACTGCACCCAGTTCGTCGTCTCGGACTTCACAGGCGGCGCGGAGGAGTTCGAGGAGCACGTCTACGCGAGCGGGAAGAGCGTGCTCGTCATCGCGGACGAGGATACGGTGAACGTCCACTTGCACACCCAGGACCCGGGGGCGATGCTCTCCTACGCCGGTGGTTTCGGGCGGTTGGCGCGGGTCAAGATCGAGGACATGGAGGCCCAGGTCCGCTCCCGGACGGACGCTGGTGGCGAGCGCGCCGGCGAGCGTGTCCCAGGCAACGTCGGCGTCGTGGGGGCGAGCCGGGGTGCTGGGAACCGCTCGCTGTTCGAGGAGATGGGGGCTGTGGTGGTCGAGGGCGGGCAGGGCGCGAACCCGAGCGCCGCCGACCTCGCCCGCGCGGTGGAAGGGGCGGGCGCGCCTATGGTCGTGATCCTGCCGAACAACAAGAACATCGTGCCGACCGCGGAGCGCGTCGGGGAGCTGGTCGAGGTCGAGGTGCGCGTCGTCCCGACCCGGAGCATCGCCGCTGGTCTAGCCGCGATGGTGGGCTTCGACGCCGAAGGCGAGCCCGATGAGGTCTTCGGGGAGATGGAGGAGATCCGGGCTTCGCTGTACTCCGCAGAGGTGACGCGGTCCGTCAGGGACGCCAAGCTGGACGGCCGCGAGGTCCCCGAGGGCTCGTTTATAGGCTTTTTCGACGAGGACATGGTTGCCGCCGGCGAGACGGTCGAAGAAGTGGCCCTCTCGCTTGCCCGAAAGCTCGTTGAGCACGGCGCCGATCTTCTGACGCTCGTGCGCGGCGAAGACTTGGACCCGGGCGACCTGGAGAAGATAGCGGAGTCGATACGCGCTCTGGACGAGGATCTAGAAGTGGAGATCAGAGACGGCGGTCAGCCGCTCTATCCCTTGCAGATGGTGGCCGAGTGACGACCGCCATCGTCACCGACTCCACGACGAGCCTCGCGCCCGAGGTTCTGGAGCGGCCAGACGTTCGGGTGGTGCCGCTGACGTTTCACTTCGGGTCTGAGGAGACCTATAGGGACAAGGTGGACATGTCAAACGAGGATTTCTACGAGCGCCTGCGCGACTCCGAAGTCTTCCCGACCACCTCCCAGCCGCCGGCCGGGGCGTTCGTGGAGGTCTACGAGTCGCTCTCGGACTACGACGACGTCCTGGTGCTGGCGGTCTCTCGTAAATTTAGCGGCACCTACGACTCCGCGCTCCAGGCGGCGGAGATGGTCGAGCGGCCGGTTGAGGTGGTGGATACGAGGAGCGCGGAGATGGGCTCGGGGCTCATCCTGCTCGAAGCGCTTAAGGTCCTGGACGAAGGTGGGGAGTTCAAGGACGTCAGGCGGGCGGCGGAGGCCGCGGCCGGGCGTTGCAACCTGTACTTCGCGGTTGGGACGCTCGAGTACCTGGCGAGGAGCGGCAGGATCGGGCGCGCCCAGCGCCTCGTCGGGACGGCCTTGGACGTGCGGCCCGTTCTCAAACTCGTGGGCGGTGAGGTCGTCCCCCACAAACGCACCCGCGGGCGCAAGCGCCAGATAAACGCCGTTCTCGAAGAGGTAAAGCCCGCCGCGGAGGCGGGGCGCCCGCTGTACTTCGGCCACATCGGGACGCCAGAGCCTGTCGTTGAGCTGGCCGAGAAGCTCGGGGTCGAGGGGCGGCCGGTCGCCGAGATAGGGGGCGTGGTCGGTTCGCACGTGGGCCTGGGGGCTTATGGCGTGGCCCACCTCTAGCGAAGCCGCTGCGGCGGCGGACTCTCCGCGGAGGACGCCACTGACCGAGCTTCGGGCGAGGCCCGTGAGGGAGTTGCCCGGGGTGGGGCCTCGGATCGAGGCGGCGCTCAAGGACCTCGGGGTCACGAGCGTCGCGGACATGATCTCGCACTACCCCTCCCGCCACGAGGATCTCTCGAACGTAAAGAAGATCAGCGACCTCCGCGTCGGCGAGAAGGCGACGGTCGTCGGGCGCGTGGTGAGCACCCGTCCCCTCGGCCGGCCCGTGCGCGGACGCGCCCCCGGCTTTACGGCCCAGATCTACGACGGCACGGGCTACCTGCCTGTCACCGTCTGGGGCCGCTCCTGGATGGCCAGGGGCCTGCAACCGGAGACGCGCGTCGTGGTTTCCGGCGAAGTCCAGAGCCGTTTCGGGATACAGCTCGTCGCCAAGAGCATCGAGGTCGTGGACGAGGACGGCAGGGCGGACGAGGGCCCGCATGCCGGCCGGTTCGTCCCCATCTACCCGGCCAACAAGGACATCCAGGCGCGAAGGTTGCGAGCCCTGATCCACCGCGCCCTCGACTCAGCCGGTCACGTCCTCGACCCCCTGCCCGCCGACCTCCTCGCCCGCCACGACCTCCCGAACCTGCACGACGCCGTGCACGAGGTCCACTTCCCCGAGGACAGACCGCGCCTGCGCGCCGCCATGCGCCGCCTCATCTTCCACGAGCTCTTCCTCATCCAGACCGGCCTAGCAGCGCGCAAGGCCCGGCTGGACAAGACCGAACAGGGGGCCAGGCACCGGGGCGACGGGCGGCTGCTCAACCCGTTCTTGAAGGGCCTGCCCTTCGGCCTCACGGGCGCCCAGGAGCGGGTCGTGGAGGAGGTCCTCGCGGATATGCGCCTGGAGAAGCCGATGCGGCGACTGCTGCAGGGCGACGTCGGGAGCGGCAAGACCGTCGTCGCGGTCGCGGCCCTGCTCACCGCGGTCGAATCCGGCGGCCAGGGTGCGATCATGGCCCCGACCGAGGTCCTCGCCGAGCAGCATTACCTCTCGATGTCCGCCGCCCTCGAGGACCTTCCCCTGAACGTCGCGCTGCTCACGGGGTCCCAGGGCGCCGCCGAACGGCGGGAGACGCTGCGGCGGGTGGCGGCCGGGGAGGCCCACGTCGTCGTCGGCACGCACGCGCTCATACAGAAGGGTGTCGAGTTCAAAGACCTCTCGCTCGTCGTCGTGGACGAGCAGCACCGCTTCGGGGTCGGCCAGCGGACCGTCTTCCGGGAGAAGGGCAAGACCCCCGACACGCTCGTCATGACCGCTACCCCGATACCCAGGACCCTCTCTCTCACGCTCTACGGGGACCTGGAGGTCTCCATCATCGACGAGTTGCCCCCGGGCCGGAAACCCGTACAGACGCGCATTGTGGACCCGGCCGAGCGCATCGAGGCCTACGAGGAGGTCAGGCAGGAGCTCGAGGGTGGGCGTCAGGCGTTCGTGATCTGCCCGCTCGTGGAGGAGTCCGAGGCGCTCGAAGACGTGCGGGCGGCTGAAGAGTTGCGTGAGGAGCTGGCCGAGGAGGTCTTCCCCGACCGGAGCGTCGGACTTCTGCACGGCCGGATGAAGGCCGGGGAGAAGCGCGAGGCGATGGCCGCCTTCCGCAACGGGGAGACGGAGGTGCTGGTCGCGACCGTCGTCGTCGAGGTCGGGGTGGACGTACCGAACGCGAGCGCCATCGTCATAGAAGGGGCCGAACGTTTCGGCCTCTCCCAGCTCCACCAGCTCCGCGGCCGGGTCTGCCGGGGGCTCCATCCCCCGAAGTGCTTTCTCGTCGGAGAGCCCAAGACCGACGACTCGCTCAAGCGGCTCGAGGCGCTTGTGGAGTATGAGGACGGGTTCAAGCTCTCGGAGGTGGACCTGGCTATCCGCGGCGAGGGGACCCTCTTCGGGAGCCGCCAGAGCGGGATGCCGGACCTGAAGGTGGCGAAGCTTCTGCGGGACATCGACGTGCTGGTCGAGGCCAGGCGCGAGGCCTTCGCGCTCGTCGCCGAAGACCCGACGCTCAAGCGCCCGGACCACAGGCCGCTGCGGCGTGAGATCCGGGAGCTCCTCGGTTCCAACGTCGAGTGGCTCTTCCGGGAGTAGCGTCTTGAGGGTAATAGCCGGAACCGCCGGCGGCGTGCGCCTGGCCCCGGTGCCGAAAGGCGTGCGCCCGACCGGCGACAGGGTGCGCGAGGGTGTCTTCAACTCTTTGGGCCAGTTCTTCGATGGGGGGAACGTCCTCGATCTCTACGCGGGGACGGGGGCGCTCGCCATCGAGGCGCTCAGCCGCGGTTGCGAACGGGCGGTCTTCGTGGAGAAGGACCGGGCCGCCCGAAAGGCGATCTCGGAGAACTTGAGGCGGACCGGCTTCGGGGGCCAGGCCGAGGTCGTCGCGGGGGACGTGGGGCGCGCGGTGGAGAGGTTTGCCTGGCAGGGTCGGCGCTTCGATTTGATCTTCGCGGACCCGCCCTATAGAATCCCCCGGTCGGAGGTAGGGGGCATCCTCGACCGGCTTGGAGCGTTGCTCGTGTCCGGAGGCCGGGTCGTGATCGAGGGCGGCGAGGCCCCACCGGAAGATGTGTTTGGCAGGAAGGGGGCAACGCGCCGTTACGGCGGCACGTTCGTTACCGTATTTGAGAGGTCCGAGTTGACAATGAG
>JALZNL010000403.1 GCA_030857715.1 Actinomycetota bacterium
CCGCAGGGCGGAGCGTGCTGAGAGCGAAGGCGAAGCCGAAGCGTGCTGAGAGCCGCCGAAGGCGGCGTGCGCCTGGCCGTCAGGCCAGGCTAGACTGGAGCCCGTCCAGCACGAACTGGACCGCGAGGGCGGCGAGGAGCACGCCGAGCACGCGGGAGAGCACGTTCGCGCCGGTCTCGCCGAAGAAGGCCATGATGCGGGGTGCTAGCAGGAGGGAGATGAGGGTGAGGAGCAGGACGAAGAGCAGGACGGCGACGAAGATCCCGAGCTCCGCCGCGCTTCTCTCGCCCGTGTAGAGGAGCACCGTCGTTATGGCGCCGGGGCCGGCGAGGAGGGGGATCGCGAGCGGAAAGACGGAGATATCCGGGCCGTAGTCGTCCTCCTCCTGCTCGCGCACCGTCCGCGAGCGAAGGCCGGCCGGGCTCGCGAAGACCATGTCCAGCGAGAGTAGAAAGAGGAGAACGCCGCCGGCGATCCTGAAAGCGGGAATTCCGATGCCGACCGCGGAGAGCAGCACGTCGCCGACGAGCGCGAAGATCAGGAGTATCCCGGTCCCGAGCAGGGTCCCCCTCACCGCCGTCTCGCGCTTGCGCCTGGCCGGGTAGCCGCGGGTAAGCGCCGCGAAGATGGGGGCAAGACCCAGGGGGTCCACGACCACCAGCAACGTCACGAACGCGTTGAACACGAGCTCCGGCACGCCGCCAACTCTACCCTACAGGGCTACCTCACAGCGAGGACCCGACCTCCGGGATAAACCGCCATCCCTCCCGCAGGGCTCGTGCCTTAACCATCGTCCCCGAGCCGATGCTCCCCGCCCGACCCCCGTAGCGCCCGCGCACCTCCTCCGAGAGGGCGGCCACCACGTCCGGCAACCGCGCCGGCAGGTCGGCGACGCACGAGGGGCGAAACGGAAGCCCGAGACCGCCGTAGAAGCACGCGAGCGCCTCCCGGACGGGACCCGTGTCCTCCACGAGTACCAGGGCCTCGAGCCGCGCCGCCCGACGCGTCACCCTCTGGGCCAACCCGGCGTGCTTGACGCCGCGCCCCCCGCCGGACCTGACCGAGTACGCCCCCGGGCAGAACTCGCCCTCGACCTCGCCGCCCTCGGCCTCCACCCCAACCCTCCGCAACGCCGACGTCACAAGCTCGACGCCATCGGCGTAGCGTTCGTAGAGACCGTGGCGCAGGTCCTCCACCGGGAGCGTGAGGGAGAAAGAGAGCGAGCCCCCGTTCGCCGCCACCGCCCCGCCTCCGGAGTTTCGAACCAGGACCGGGAAGCCCAACTCTTCGACCGACCGTGCGGCCCCCGCGAAACCTTCCAGCCTCGTCTCCGGCCGGGTCGCCCCGACGTAGGATGATGAGGACCACGTCAGCGCCACGGGGCCGCGTTCTCCAGTGGCGACCTCCTCGAGGACGGCCTGCTGCAGGCCGAAGCCGTCCTCCGGGTTCTCGAAGGGCTCTGCGACCAGGATCTCCACGGTTACTTGCGGGCCCCGAACATGCCGGTGTCCTTCGTGACGTGGATGCCCCCGCGCGCCGCAAGCTCCCGTTCCAGCAGCTCGACGAGCGCAGAGATTTCCCCGTCGCGCCCTGCAGCGTGGGCCGCCGTGCCAGACAGCAGGTAGTCCACAAGCGGGCGCACCTCGGTGACGAAGAGCGAGTCCCCCCGCCTGAGGCGCCGGACGTCGCCGAACCATCGCGCGAGTTGCTCCTCCCCGTTCTCCAGGCTGAAACCGACGCGGACCTGGGGGTAGTCGTCGTCCGGGCGCGCGGGGAAGAGGACCCGGAGCATCCGGCCCATCTCGCGGTTGTGGTTCCGGCCGTTGGTCGAGGCGTACAGGACGCCGGCGGGGCCGAGCACCCGCGTCAGCTCTGAAAGGGCGCGCTCCCTGTCGGGCACGTGGTAGAGGACGTGGTTGGCGACGACGGCGTCAAAGGCGCCGTCCCCGAACGGCAACACGCGCGCGTCGGCTGGCCGCCGGAAACGGAAGCGTTCGTCGTCGGCGAGGCGGTCCTTGGCCTCCTGGATCATCCCCGGTGAGGCGTCGGTGAGGGTTACGTTCCACCCCTTCGTCAAGCGGTCCAGGTTCTCGGCCCATAGGCTGCCGGGGCCGCAGCCGACCTCGAGTATTCGGGCCTCGCCGGGCAAGTCGAACCCGTCGAAGATCCACCGCTGCCAGGGATGCCTGTTCGTGCTGAAGCGCCCGTGCAGGACCACCCGCGCGCCGAGGTTTGACGCGTCGCGGTATTGCTCCGAAACGTAACCAGAGTCGTCGTATGACATCCCCGCCTTCGGTCCCATCTTCGCGGCCCAAAACATCCCGATGCTAAGATAGCAGCCCTGAACGCAAGAGACGACGGAGGGCAATGCTCCACGAGGAAGCCAGGACCAGACCCGCGCGCCGCGTCCGTCCCGGGGACGGGCCGCCCCCGCCGGCGTCTTGAACCGGGACGAGGCGCCCAACCCGTGGTGGGTGCTCGGGTCGAGGCCCGTCTACGAGAACGACTGGATCTCCGTCCGCGAGGACGAGGTCGTCAGGCCCGACGGCGCCCCCGGCATCTACGGCGTGGTCCACTACAAGAACACCGCCGTCGGCGTCCTGCCCGTCGAGGACGATCACGTCTATCTCGTCGGCCAGTACCGCTACCCGCTCGAAAGTTACTCCTGGGAGATACCCGAAGGGGGATGCCCCGAGGGCGAAGATCCCCTGCAGGCCGCCCGGCGCGAACTGAAAGAAGAGACGGGCTTCGAAGCGGACCGCTGGGAGAAGCTCGGCGAGGCTGACCTCTCCAACTCCGTCGCCGACGAGCGGGCGGTCTGGTTTCTCGCGACCGGGCTGATCCCGGGTGAACAGCAACCGGAAGGCACCGAAGTCCTCGGGGTGCGCCGGGTGCCGCTCGATGAGGCGCTCGCGATGGCGCGGGACGGTAGGATGCGCGACGCCCTCAGCCAGCTCGCCCTCCTCGGGTACGCCGTCGGGCGGACGGATGGGAACCAGGCGTGAAGGCCTGCGCGCTCGCGGGCGGGGTCGGCGGGGCCAAGCTCTCGGTCGGCCTGCAGGACGCCTTGGAACCCGGCGGCCTCTCGGTCGTCGTCAACACCGCCGACGACTTCGAACCCTGGGGCCTGCGCGTCTGCCCGGACCTCGACACCGTGATGTACACCCTCGCGGGCGTCGCCAACCCCGACACCGGGTGGGGCCTCGTGGACGAGTCCTTCGCCTTCCTGGAGACGCTCTCCGGCTATGGCGAGGACGCCTGGTTCAAGCTCGGGGATAAGGACCTCGCGACGCACGTCCTGAGATCGCAGAAGCTCCGGGCGGGGGAGACGCTGACCGGGATCACGGCTGGTCTCGCACGCGCCCTGGGCGTCCCGGGCGGGATCTTCCCGATGTGCGACGAGAAGGTCTCCACGGTGCTCAAGAC
>JALZNL010000404.1 GCA_030857715.1 Actinomycetota bacterium
CCCCCAGCCAGGGAGGATGCGCAAGGCCGATTCTTCGGACCAGCGTATCCCCCGCGAGACGAACGAAAGCGGCCAACTGACGCCAGCCGCACCCGGTAGCCTAAGATGCTACTTCCGCCATCACCTCGTCGGAGATGTCGAAGTTGGCGTAGACCTCCTGGACGTCGTCGTTCTCTTCGAGCGCGTCTATGAGGCGCAGGGTCTGTTTGGCGGTGCCGGCGTCGAGGTCGATGCTGTTCTGGGGCTCCATCGTGATCTCGGCGTTCTCGTACGAGATGCCGGCCTCGTCGAGCGCCCCTCGCACCGCGGTGAAGTCTTCGGGCGAGGTGACGACGCGGTAGTCGCTCTCCTGCTCCTCTACGTCTTCGGCGCCGGATTCCAGCGCGGCCATCATGAGCTCGTCCTCGTCTGTCGCGTCCTTGGGGACCAGGATGATCCCCTTCCGCTCGAAGAGGTAGGCCACGGACCCGCTCGTCCCGAGTTTGCCGCCGTTCTTGGAGAACACGTAGCGCACGTCTGAGGCCGTCCGGTTGCGGTTGTCCGTCAGCACGTCGATGAGGACGGCGACGCCGCCGGGGGCGTAGCCCTCGTAGGTGATCCTCTCGATGGCCGCCGCGTCCGCGCCCGAGCCAGTCCCTTTATCTATGGCCCGCTGGATGTTGTCGTTCGGCATGTTGCCGTCTTTAGCTTTCTGGACCGCCAGGGCGAGCGTCGGGTTCATCTCCGTGTCGCCCCCGCCCTCGCGGGCGGCGACGGTGATCGCCTTGGACAGCTTGCCGAAGAGCGCCCCGCGCTTGGCGTCGGCGGCTCCTTTTTTCCTCTTGATCGTCGACCACTTGCTATGACCGCTCAATGCCGCATACCTCCTCGAGAAAGTACTCGTGAAACCTCGTATCGTCCGTAAGCTCCGGGTGGAACGCCGTCACGAGGATGTTCTCCCCCCGCGCCGCCACGACCTTTCCCTCCACCTCGGACAGGACCTCCACCCCAGGCCCCACGTCTTCGAAGAACGGTGCCCGGATAAAGACCCCGGTAAACGGCTCGTCGAAGCCCTCTACGTCGAGATCCTTCTCGAACGAATGGACCTGACGCCCAAACCCGTTACGCTCCACAAGCGCGTTCATCACCCCGAGCAAGGGCTGGCGCGGTCCAGTCGTCGCCGATGCCGCCAGCACCATCCCCGCGCACGTCCCCCACACCGGACCACCCCGGTAGAAGTAGCCCCGGAGGCCATCCAAAAGGCCCGAGGAGACCAGCATCTTCCCGATGGTGGTGGACTCGCCGCCGGGCACGATCACGCCGGCCAGGCCCTCCAGCTCCTCGGCCGTCCTGACCTCGACCGGCTCCACGCCGAGACCGCGCAGGATCTCCGCGTGCTCCCGGACGTCGCCCTGGAGCGCGAGGATGCCGATCCTCGGCCTGTCGCCGTTACCAGCCACGTGCCGCGAGCCGCTCCCCCTCTTTCAGATCCCCCATCTCCCTGCCGACCATCGCCACGCCGAGCCCCCGGCTCGCCTCCGCCACGGCCTTCGCGTCCTTGAAGTGCGTCGTCGCCTTCACGATGGCCCGCGCCCGCAAGGCCGGGTCCCCGCTCTTGAAGATGCCGCTTCCCACGAACACACCATCCGCCCCGAGCTGCATCATCAGCGCCGCGTCAGACGGCGTTGCGATCCCGCCCGCTGTAAACAGCACGACCGGCAGCCGCCCATTCTCCGCGACCCACCGCACCAGCTCGTAGGGCGCCTGGAGCTCCTTCGCCTCGCTCATCAGCTCGTCTTCCTCAAGCACGCTAAGGCGCCGGATGCCGCCGACGATGGAGCGCATGTGACGGACCGCCTCGACCACGTTGCCGGTGCCGGCCTCGCCCTTGGACCGGATCATGGCAGCCCCCTCGCCGATGCGCCGCAAGGCCTCCCCGAGGTTCGTAGCCCCGCACACGAAAGGAACCTCGAAGGCCGCCTTGTCGATATGATGCTTCTCATCGGCCGGGGTAAGCACCTCGGACTCGTCGATGTAATCCACTTCGAGCGCTTCGAGCACCTGGGCCTCGACGAAGTGGCCTATCCTCGCCTTCGCCATCACGGGGATGGAGACGGCCTCCTGTATGGAGGAGATCATCTCAGGGTCGCTCATCCTCGCAACGCCGCCGTCGGCCCGGATGTCCGCCGGCACCCGCTCCAGCGCCATCACCGCGACCGCGCCTGTCTCCTCGGCGATCTTCGCCTGCTCCGCGTCCACCACGTCCATGATGACCCCGCCCTTGAGCATCTGGGCCATCCCGCTCTTCACCCTGAACGTCCCGGTCAACCGTCCGTTTTCCGCCATACGTTTTGCTCCCGTGAAAGCTTACTAGAATCCGTAAGGGCTATCTTACTACTAGCGTCCCACCAGACCAAACCGCGATCCGCTCGGGATCGTGACTAATAGCGCTTTTTGCGCTCCTTGGCGTACTCCTCCGAGAACTTCTTGAGGAAAGCCTCGATCCCGTGCCCCGCCGCGCGCCTCGCCGCCGGGAACGCCACCGCCGCCTCCCGTCGCGCAAACTCGGCAACTCTTCGGAAGGCGCGGGCCCGGCCCGACACACCCGTCGTTGCCCCCTTCGCCAACTGCCTCTCGTCGCTCACTCTACCTCTATGCGCTCCCTGGGCGTCTCTTCGGCGCCCGTCTCGCGCGCTTCTGGACGTGCCAGAGCAGCGACCCCCTTGAGCGCCTCGAACCCCGCCCGGCGGAAATGGACCGCTGCCTTCTTGCGCCGCTCCCCGGGAACCGCGACGTACGCGATCACACCCAGCAAGCCACCCTTCCCGCGCCGATCAGAAGCCATCCGTAAGCCTCACCTTCAGTCGCCCGTCCTCTACGCTCGCCCCCGCCGCGGACAGCCGGGCCAGCGAGTCGGGGAGCAGGATGTTTCGCCGATAACTCCCGACCTTCACGAAGAGCTCGGCCCCGCGTTTCGACAGGTCAACCTCATTCTTCTCCGCCAGCGGCAGGTTGAAAACCACCTCGTAGCCGTCGCCCGTCTTGACCACGTCGTGGGCGGCCCCCTCGAAGAGCATCGGCAGCGGGTCCGTCCCGTCGAAGACGTCGTCGGCGAGCGCCTCCAGCGCCTCCAATCCGAACATCTCGCGGTCGAAGAGCCTGGCCGTCAGGATCGGGATCGGCGAGAAAGATGCCTCGATGCTCCTCATGTGCCGCGCTTGCGCCTCCCGCCACTGGTCGAAGTACGGGTCCGTAACTGTATCGGGGAGCAGCCGGTTGACGACCACGGCGTCCACCCCGTAATCGTAGAGGTTCAGATAAGTGTAGGCCCGGCGGGCCTCCGCCACGACCATCTTCTCCGCGTTCACGACCAGGCGCACCGAAGCCTCCCGCCGGTCCGTCAGGATCTCCTCCACGCCGGCTATCGCTTCGTAGAACCTC
>JALZNL010000405.1:0-1534 GCA_030857715.1 Actinomycetota bacterium
GGTCCTGTACATGGGCGTGGGCCGGCTGCGCGAGATCTCCGCCGAGCTGATGGACGCCGGCAGAGACCCCGAAACGCCGGTCGCGGTGGTCCGGTGGGGCACCCTGCCGGAGCAGCGCACCGTCACCGGCACACTCGTGGACATCGCCGAACGGGTCGAGGAGGCGAAGCTGAGGCCGCCGGCCATCACGGTCGTCGGCGGCGTGGTGGGCCTCCGGGAGTCCGGCCTCGGCTGGTACGAGAAACGCCCGCTCTTCGGGCGCAGGGTCGTCGTCACCCGGGCGAGGGCGCAGGCAGGTGAGCTCTCCGCCGAACTGGAGGGGCTCGGGGCGGAGGTTCGCGAGTTCCCGACCATCGAGGTGAGGCCGCCGGAGGATTTCGGGCCGCTCGACGGGGCGATTCTGAGCCTCGACTCTTTCGACTGGTTGGTCTTCACGAGTGTGAACGGGGTCGACGCGTTTCTGGAGCGTCTGCGTCACCACGGCCTGGACCTCCGCGCCATCCCCCGTGACGCGAAGGTGGCTGCCATAGGTCCCGCCACGGCGGGGACGCTCGAAAGGGTCGGTCTGCGGGTGGACGTGGTGCCGGAGGAGTTCCGGGCGGAGGCCCTGATCGAAGCCGTCGCAGGCCAATCCCTCGCCGGTAAACGGGTCCTGATACCGAGGGCTAAGGTGGCCCGCGAGGTCCTGCCCGACAAACTCCGGGAGGCCGGCGCCGAGGTCGTCGTGCCACCCGCGTACGAGACCGTGCCGTCCGCCGAGGGCAAGGACCAACTCGCCCGAGACCTGGAGGCTGGCCTGATCGACTGCGTAACCTTCACCGCCAGCTCGACGGTGGACAATTTCGTCCGGGCCTTCGGTGCGGAAGAGGCCGCCCGGCTCCTCGCCGGGAGCCGCGTCGTCTGCATCGGCCCGATCACCGCCGACACCGCCCGCGGCCACGGCCTCCGGATCGACGCCGAAGCCCGGAAATACACCATCCCGGGCCTGATCGAGGCGGTGGTAGACCTCTTCGCCGCCGACCCCACTCGGAAGGCGAGGTAAGGGACGTGTCCCGGAAGATGGGCGTTCCGGCGCAAGAACTGGCCCTGGGCGTCGGCTGGATAAGCCTGGGGATAGGGTTCGCTCTGACGTTGGCGCCCCAACAGAGCGCCGCGTTCCTTGGATGGGAGGACCGGGAGGGGCTTGCTCGAGTCATCGGCGCGGGCGACCTGATCGTCGGCACGGGATTGCTGTTGGACCGGCGTCGGTCTCGATGGATGTTGGCGCGGGCGTTCTTGAACGTGGTGCTCGCCGGAAGCTACGCCCGGGTCCTGGCTGACGGAACGGCGCGGCGGAACCGCGCGGGTGGCGGGCTCGTCTTGATGACCGTCCTGACCGTCGTCGACTACTCCCTGGCGCTGCGTCTTCGGAGGGCGGACGCCTCGTAGTACGATAGCGGTATCCTGCAAGCAGGACGCCCGTTTGTCTCGTCGAGGAGATCCAGGATGACATTCCCCGCACAACGCCTCCGCCGTACGCGCCGCACCGCCGCCC
>JALZNL010000405.1:1544-3397 GCA_030857715.1 Actinomycetota bacterium
ACCCGATCTTCGTCACCGTCGGCGAGGACGTCAGGAACCCCATAGCCTCCATGCCCGGCGTCTTTCAGCTTTCGATCAACCACGCCGTCGATGAGGCGAAGCGCGCCCACGACCTCGGCATCCCCGGCGTCCTGCTCTTCGGCCTCCCCGACGAGAAGGACGAGGCCGCGAGCGGCGCCTACGACCCCGAGGGCATCGTCCAGCTCGCCACCCGCGCCATAAAGGACGCCGTGCCCGACATGCTCGTAGTGACGGATGTCTGCCTGTGCGAGTACATGAGCCACGGCCACTGCGGCGTCGTGGAGAAGGATACCGGGCAGGTCCTCAACGACGTGAGCCTGGAGTTGATCTCGCGCACCGCCGCCTCCCATGCCGAGGCCGGCGCGGACATCGTCGCGCCGTCGGACATGATGGACGGACGGGTGGCGGCCGTCCGGGCCGAGCTGGACCACGAGGGCTTCGAGAACACGCCCATCATGTCCTACGCTGCGAAGTACGCCTCCGCGTTCTACGGCCCGTTCCGCGAGGCCGCCGATAGCGCCCCCCAGTTCGGCGACCGCCGCTCCTACCAGATGGACCCCGCCAACGCCCGCGAGGCGCTGACGGAAGTCCATCTCGACGTGGACGAGGGCGCGGACATCGTCATGGTGAAGCCGGCGCTGCCGTACCTCGACGTCCTGCGCCGGGTGCGCGAGACGACCGACCTGCCCGTCGCCGCCTACAGCGTGAGCGGCGAATACGCCATGATCAAAGCCGCCGCCCAGAACGGCTGGCTGGACGAAAAGACGGCGGTCCTTGAGGCCCTCACCGGCGTCAAACGCGCTGGCGCTGACATCATCGTCACGTACTTCGCCCCGGACGTGGCCCGCTGGTTGTCCTGACGCACGCGTTCTGACCCTATACGACGCAACCGTGGCCTACCTAATCGTTGGGGACACGGTCGCCTTCTTCGGCAGAATGACCTTGAGGTCGCGGGCTTGGTCCGGTACGCAGCCGAACCTGTGGGATGGGCTTCGTAACGTCCACCATATTTTTTGAGACGATACTCTGATGAGCGCTGCGCGAGATAGGTTCATGCCAACGAGGGCGTTGACGGAGGGGGCGCTGGCGGTGGCGCTCTCCGAGGTGCTGTTCGTCGTCGGTCGTTACCTGCCGGCCGGGTTCCTGGTGGCGTTCTTCGGGGCGGTGCCGCTGGCGCTGCTCGCCCGCAGACGCGGGTTGAAAGTTGGCGCGGTGGCGGCCACCGCGGCCCTGCTCCTGATCCTCATCCTCGGCGGGCCGTCCGGGCTCTTCATCGCGTCCCCGCACGCGATCTCCGGGACGCTCATGGGGACGCTGCTCAGGGTAGGCCGTGGAGTAGCGGCGTGCGCCGTGGTAGGCATAGGGGTACGGGTCGTCCTCTACCCGATAGGTTTCCTGTTCCTTTATTTACCTGGTGCTGGGCGCGAGTGGCGCCGAGACCTTTGTCAGGACGACTCGACCTCTGCTGGAAGCCCTGGATCGCTATCTGGGAGTAGTAGGAATTTCCTTGTCCAGCGTGGGTCCCATCGGCCTCTTCGCGGTATTTTTGCTCCTGTGGTCGGTAGTCGCCGGGACCAATCAGGGCCTGATCGTGCCACTCTTTATCCGCCGAGCCTTGCCCCCATTCCTGAATACCGATGCGGTTCGGGACGCAAGCGGCGGCCGGTAACTTCCGAACAACCCTTCTGACGAAATTGGGAAGGCTAGCATGTCTAATACCGAATCCGGGTGATCGCTTATCTATTGCACCGACCGACGGCGAAGGGCGATGCAGATAGCTCTGGCGGTATCCGAGGATTCGCGCTCGCTGGCTTGCGTGATCTATCCAACAC
>JALZNL010000050.1 GCA_030857715.1 Actinomycetota bacterium
CTGGATAAGCGCCGAGCGCCGGTCGGCCAGCTCGACGACGAGCCCGACGTCCGCCTCGACGCCCCGATTCCGACAGTTCTCCTGGACGGCCTTCGCGTTCTCGCGGATGAATTTGAGATCGAGCATGGGGGCTCCCTTCGGTCGCCGGCTTCAGGTTTCAGGCATCAGCAAGGAGCTGAAAGCCGGGGTTATCTTAGCCCGACAGCTCTTCTAGTGCGCGGTTCTCGGCCCGGATGCGGACGTAGAGGAAGAGGGCGTTCAGGGCCGTAAAGACCAGCGCGGTCGTCCAGGCGCCGAAGATTAGGGGCAGCGTCAGCACTTCTACGGCGACGACGACGTAGTTGGGGTGCGGGAAGAGGCGGTACGGGCCGCGCGCCACCGGCTCGCGGCCCGGCACGACGAGTATCCGCACGTTCCAGTTCTCCCCGAGCGAGAAGATGGCCCAGTAGCGCAGGGGTTGCACGAGCAGGAACAAGACGAGCGGCACCGGCCACCAGGGAGGAGGAACAGGCCCGCGCAGCAACCCCTCTGCAAGCGTCGAGGCGAGCCAGAGGCCGTGGACCGCGACCATCGCCGGGTAGTGCTCCCTCCCCCGCTCTACGGCCCCACCCTCCCGAAGCCGCCGCTCATTCCGCCGCGAATACCGAAGCTCCATCAAACGCTGTAAGGCCACAAGCGCAACCCCAAAGACAAGCAGTACGGCCTTCAGGGATGTCCCTCGCCGGAATCTAAGTACCGAAGACCAACACCTGAAACCTGAAGCCTCAAACCTGAAACCTAAGAAACACGTGCTCCGCCGAGAAACCCGGCCCCATCGCCGAGAGCACGCCGAGGTCTCCGGGAGAGAACTCCCCGCTCTCCAGGAAGCGTTCGAGTATGAACAGCACCGTCACGCTGGACATGTTGCCGTGGTCGCGCAGGACGCCGCGGGAGAACGTGAGGCCGCCGCGCTCGATGCCGAGCACCTCCTCGAAGGCGTCGAGCACCTTCGCGCCGCCGGGGTGGAGGACGAAGTGTTCGAGGTCTTCGAAGGGAAGGTCCAGGGAGTCGCAGGCCCCTTGCAGGTCTTCGCGCAGCTTGCCGCGGACGATGTCGGGGACGCTCTTGGAGAGTTGGACCTTGAGGCCGGTCTCGATCAGGCCCCACCCCATGACCTCCTCGGTGCCGGGCCAAGTGGTGCTCCGGCTCCCCAGTATCTCCGGCCCGTCCCCCATACCAAGCACCGCCGCCGCGGCGCCGTCGGCGAACAGGCTGGTGGAGACGAGGTTGCTCTTGGAGCGGTCGCCGCGCTGGAAGGTGAGGCCGCTGAGCTCAACCCCGACCATGAGCACCTTCTGCTCCGGGTAGAGGCGGGCGTACTCGGAAGCGCGGGAGAGGGTCGCAGCGCCCGCCGAGCAGCCGAGGCCCCAGATAGGCACCCGCCGCGTGTGCTCGGAGAGGCCCAGAGAGAAGATTAGCTTCGAGTCCAACGACGGCGTCGCGATGCCGGTGGTCGAGAAGAAGAAGATCGCGCCGATCTCCCCTGGGTCCGCGCCGGCCTTATCCATGGCCCGCCGGGCCGCCTTCTCCGAGAGGTCGAGCGCGTGCTCGACGTACAGCGCGTTCTTCTCGGGGAAGGTGTGGTCCCGCTCGAACCACTCGATGGGTACGCAGAAGTGCCGATTCTCGACGTGGACGTTGTCGAAGACGGGGGTCAGGCGCTCGATGTCCCTGTAGACCTCCCCGAACATGCCCCGCGCGAACTCCTTGACCTCGGCCTGCCCCACCCTGTGGGGTGGCACGGCGGTCGCCACGGAGAGTATATTCGGGTTACCGCTCAACGTCCCGCCTGCCGGGTCGCCGTCCCGAAGCCCGGTTCGGGCCCGGGGTCGGCCTCGGGCGTCTCGCAGGTCTCCCTGAAGACGTACTGCGAGATCCTCTTTCTCTGCCGGCTCGACCAGTCTATGGTCGGCCGTCGCCTGTCCTCGGGTAGGTAGCCCAGCCGGTAGACGGCCATCAACTCCAGGTCGTCGGGGACCTTGAGGAGGTCCTGGAGCCTCTTCCAGTTCTCCGGGATCTCCATCGGCGTCGAGACGAACTGGATGCCCATGCCGAGCTCCGTGGTCGTAAGCCAGATGTTCTCGATGGCCGCGCCCATCCCGAAGACCGAATAGAAACCGGAGAGCTCGCCAGGACGGTACTCCGTCTTGTCCAACAGGACCGCGAGGAGGAGCGGGGAGCCGGCGACGAGCTTGCGGTTGTCCTCGCCGAGGGTCTTCGGGACGCCGAAGCGGTTCATCACGGCCTGGCCAGTGTTCGAGAAGACCTGGCGCGAGAAGGGCTTGAGGACGGCGGGCATCTGGTCGAAGAAGATCCCGTCGCGCCGCTCCTCCATCTCGGCTTCCGAGAAGCGGAAGTACGGCCGGTAGCGCTTCCAGAACGTGCCTTCTTCGAGCAGTTGCCTCATGCTGTCGCCGCTTATGCGGGCGACCTCTTCGATCTTCTCCCTGTCCTCGACGAGGACGAAACGCCAGGGCTGGCTGTTGAAGTGGGACGGCGCCATCCCGGCCACCTCGACGAGCAGGCGCTGGTGCTCAGGCCGGATCTGGTCTGGCAGGAAGGGACCGTTCGTGGTCCGGCGGCGCCTCACGACTTCGAGAAAATCCAACAAACCCTCCTACAGGGAGAATACGAGCCCGGTGGCGTAAAAGACCATCGCAGCCCCCGCGAGCGCCGCGTGCCCGGCCGTCCCAGCCCGCACCCGAGGCAGGACGACGTAGAGCGCGAGGACCGGCAACAGAGCCCAGCGGTAGGGCGCCTCCTGCCAGAAGCCTGCCGCCACGGCAAGCGCCGCCGAGGCGAAGACCGCGAAGAACAGGGCGTGGTGGAGCCACCGGAAAGGTTTCGTGTCCACGATGCCAAGTTGCACGAGCACGCCGAGGGCGAAGTTCAGCCCGAACAGGATCGAGGCGGAGTAGAAGATCACGGACGCCAGCGGGTGCTCCTTCCCATTACGCTCCACGGTTTATAGCACAGGCGGAAGACCCGAACGTACCTCCCTTCACCGCGCTCCGGGGACACCGGCCCGCGCCTCTCCCCCGACCTTCGGTGCTAAGATGCGTGGGTCTTACAACGTCCTATGCGATACGTTCACGGGGGGCGAGATGGAAAACGGACGCCCGGCGGCTTACATAACGGGGATCGGGGTGGTCAGCCCCATCGGGATCGGACGCAAGAAGTTCTGGAGTTCGCTGCTCGCCAACGAGAGCGGGGCCGGCCCCATCACCCTCTTCGACCCCGACGGGTTCGACGTCAGGATCGCCGCCGAGTGCGACGACTTCGAGCCGACGGACTTTATGGACCGCAAGGTCGCCGCCCGCACCGACCGCTTCGCCCAGATAGGCCTCGCCTCAGCCAAGCTCGCCCTCGAAGACGCGGGCGCCTGGGACGAGCTCGACAACAACGCCGAGAGGGTCGGCCTCGTGCTCGGCAGCGGCATCGGCGGCGTCACCAGCATGGAGACGACCCAGGCCACCATAGACAGTAAAGGGCCGGCGCGGGTCAACCCGTTCTCGGTCACCAAGATCATGCCGAACTCCGCCGCCGCCCACGTCGCCATCCAACTCGGCGTGCAGGGGCCCTCCATCACGGGCGCTCTGGCCTGCACCTGCGGGACGGACATGATGGCTCTGGGCTTTGACCTGATCCGTCGCGGCGACGCCGACGTCGTCCTCTGCGGCGCCTCGGAGGCCTCCATCACCCCGGTCATCGTCGCCGGCTTTATCGCGATGCGCGCCATGAGCCGCCGCAACGACGACCCCGAGGGCGCCTGCCGCCCCTACGACTCCAACCACTCAGGCTTCCTCATTGGCGAGGGCGCCGCCATGATGGTCCTCGAGAGCGCGGCCTCCGTCGAGCGCCGCGGCGCCACGCCCTACGCGAAGCTCACCGGCGTCGGCCGCAGCACGGACGCCCACAACCTCACCGACCCCGACCCGAAGGGCCGCGGCATCCTCCGGGCCATGCGGCTCGCCGTCGAGGCCTCGGGCCTCAGGGACGACCAGATCGACTACATCAACCCCCACGGCACGGGCACGGTCGCCGGCGACGGACCGGAATCGAACGCGATGGCGGAAATCAACCCGAACGCCATGGTCTCCGCCACGAAGTCCACCCTGGGCCACTCCCTGGGCGCCTCCGGCGCCATCGAGACCGCCATCTGCGCCCTCGCCCTGAGGGAGAAGACCATCCCCCCCATGCGCAACCTCGACAAGCTCGCGGAAGGCTGCGCCGACCTGGACTACGTCGTGAACGAGCCCCGTAAAGCGCCGGACCTCGAAGCCGCCCTCTGCGCCAACCTCGGCGTCGGCGGGCACAACGCCGCCGTCGTCCTGCAGAGGGCGTAGGGATGCCCGGTATGGACGACCTGCAACAGTTGCCCGCGGACCTCCCCGAGCCCGTCGACGACGGCGCCGCCGACCACCTGCCCGGACGGCGACTGCCGCCGGTCCCGCTGGCGTCCACGGACGGCGGCCAGGTGGACTTATCGGAGCTTCCCGGCACGACGGTCGTGTACTGCTACCCGATGACGGGGAGGCCGGACCGGGAGCTTCCGGGGGGCTGGGACGAGATCCCCGGCGCCCGCGGTTGCACGCCCCAGTCGTGCTCCTTCCGCGACCACCACGAGGAGCTTGGTGAACTCGGGGCGCGCGTCTTCGGCCTGAGCACCCAGGGGACCGCGTACCAGCAGGAGGCGTCAGAGAGACTCTATCTCCCCTTCAATCTCCTGAGCGACGAGGACCTGGTCCTCACGACCGGGATCGGGCTTCCGACCTTCGAGGTCGAGGGGGCGATGCTGACGAAACGCCTGACCATGATCGTGGACGACGGCAGGATCTCAAAGGTCTTCTACCCCGTCTTCCCGCCGAACGAGAACGCGGAGAAGGTCGTCGAATGGCTCTCCGCGCGTGCAACGAACTAGAGGAGTGATAGAAGTGCAGAGTGTTTCCTTGGACCCACTGGAGCAGCGTCTCCGGGAACTCGAAGACATCGTCGCCCCGCACGGGAGCGCGCTGGTCGCGTTCTCCGGCGGCGTGGATTCCTCGCTCGCGCTCGCGGTGGCGGGCCGGGCGCTGCCATCAGGCAACGTCTTGGCCGTGACCTCAAACAACGAGACCTACCTGCCTTCGGAGTTGGATCTCGCACGAGACTTCGCCGCCTCGCTCGGGGTGGAGCACCTGGTGGTAAACACCCGCGAGCTCGACGACCCGAACTACGCCTCCAACCCGACCAACCGCTGTTACTTCTGCAAGAGCACGCTCTACTCGGACCTGACGGCGCTGGCCGAAGAGAAGGGCTACGGGTGCGTCGTAGACGGGGCCAACAAGGACGACGAGGGGGATTACCGGCCCGGTCGGAAGGCGGCGAGGGAGCTCGGCGTGGTCTCGCCGCTCTCCGAGGCCGGGGTGGGCAAGGCCGAGGTCAGGGAGCTGGCGAACCGCCTCGGGTTGCCGAGCTGGGACAAGCCTGCGCTCGCCTGCCTCAGCAGCCGGTTCCCTTACGGGCAGGAGATCACGCCGGAGAAGCTCGCCCAGGTCGCGCGCGCCGAGGAGTTCATGCGCCGGGAGGGCTTCCGGCAGGTCCGTGTCAGGCACCACGGCGAGATCGCCCGCCTGGAGATAGGCCCGGAAGAGTTGGAGCGCGCCTTCGCAGAGCGCGAGAAGATCTCAGCCGAGCTCCTTGACGCGGGCTTCCTCTACGTCACCCTGGACCTCGCCGGCTACAAGTCCGGGAGCCTCAACGCAGCCCTGAAAAAGGGCAAAAAATCTCTACCCATCCTCTCCTGATGCCGGAACTTCCCGAAGGCACGCTCCTCGTCGTTACCCTCATCGCGATGTTCATCGGGCTCGTTGGGAGCGTGCTCCCGGCGCTCCCGGGGGTCACCCTGATCTTCATCTCCGCCCTCGTCTACGCCTTCTTTACCGACTTCGAGGTCGTCGGCGGCTGGGTCATAGCCCTCCTCGGCCTCTTCGCCGCCCTCGCCCTCGTCGCGGACTTCGTCGGCACCAGCTACGGCGCCCGCCGCTTCGGCGCGAGCACCTGGGGCACCGCCGGCGGCGCCATCGGCGGCATCGTCGGCGCCCTGGTCGGCCTGCTCTTCCTCGGCATCGGCTCCCTCTTCGGCCTCATCCTCGGCTCCGTCGGCGGCGTCTTTCTCGGTGAATACCTCAAACGCCGCCGCCAGGGAGCCCCAAGCACCGGTGCAGACGAACCCCGGGTCCGCCCGGCGCGCACCGACGAGGGCGATTGGCGCCGCACGGGCCGCGCCGCCGGCGGCGTATTCGTCGGCTACCTCATCGCCGCCGTAGCACAAGGCATCCTCGGCCTGGCGAGTGTCGTCGTCTTCGTGCTGGCGTTGATTTATTAGCACGTCAGCATCTCAGCACGCCGTCTTCGACGGCTCTCAGCTTGTCAGCCGGTTCAAGAGCTGACAAGCTGAAACGCTGAAAGCGGAGGCCGCAGGCCGGAGCGTGCTGACCAGCTACTCGTCGTCGTTCCGCTGCTCGCGGAGTAACCCTTCCAGTTCCTGGGCGAGGTCGTCGCCGGTCGGGAGGTTGCGCTCCCCGCCTTCGACCTGGGAGTCGAAGCGTTCTTCGAGCATCTGGACGTAGGAGGAGAGGTCGGAGTCCTGGGAGACGGCGACGGAGACCTGCTCCTGGTAGCTGGTCGCGGTCTCCTCCAGGGCGGAGGTGTCCACGTCTATCCTGAGCAGGACAGAGAGGTTCTGGAGGAGGGCCAGGGCCGCGGGGGCCGAGGGCACGGCGGGCAGGTAGTGGGGAACGGAGGCCCAGAAGCTCACCGAGGGCAGGCCCGCCTCCGCGCAGACGCGGTGCAGGACGCCGGTTATGCCGGTCGGCCCCTCGTAGCGCGAGGCGGAGAGCTTCAGGTTCTCGACGAGTACGGGGTCCTGGGAGTTGGCGGCGACCGAGACCGGGCGCGAGTGGGGCACGTCCGCGAGCAGGGCGCCCATCGTTACGACCATCTCCGCCCCGAGGTCTTTAGCCGTCTCCGCCACGGCGTTGCAGAAGGAGCGCCAGCGGAAGTTCGGCTCGGGCCCCGAGAGCAGCACCGCGCCGCGCCCGCGCAGGGCTTCCACGGCCGGGGCCGTCGCGCTCAGGGTATTCTCGGGCCACTCTATCGTGCGCGTGACGCCGTCGGCCAGCATGATCTGGGGCCGCGTGGCCTGGAAGTCGAGGAACTCCTCGGCGTCGAAATGGCCGAACCGTCGCGCCTCCCAGGCGTCGTTGAGCGTGCCCACGGCGAGGCTGGAAGCCTCCGCCGCGTCGTTCCATCCCGTAAAGCCGGCGATCAAGACGGGCCGCTCGAGCTCCGGCATCCAATCCAATTTGACGTATTTGTTAGTCATGAGCCTAGCTTACCACGGGCCCCCGGCCGCCCGTCTCTACGCAAAGCTCCGGTCGAGGAGCAGGGCGTGGTCCAGGCGACGGAGGTACTCGCCCTCCGGGATCTCCACCGCCCCCATGCGGGCGAGGTGGTCGTTCTGGATCTGGCAGTCGAGCAGGACGTACCCGCGTTCGAGGAGGCGCTCGACGAGGCGCACGAGGCAGACCTTCGAGGCGTCGCTCGCGCGGCTGAACATCGACTCTCCCATAAACGCCCCGCCTAAAGAGACGCCGTAGAGCCCGCCGACGAGTTCGCCGCCCCTGTAAGCCTCGACGCTGTGGGCCTTGTTTGCCCGGTGCAGGCGCGTGTAGGCGGCGATGATCTCGGCGTTGATCCAGGTCTCCTCCCGGTCCGCGCACGCCCTCACGACGCCCTCGAAGGCCTCGTTTACCCGCACCTCGTAGACGCCCTTGCGGATCACGCGCCGCAACGACTTCGGGACGCGCAGATCCTCGAACTCCAGCACGCTACGCGGGTCCGAGCGGTAGAACTCGATGCGCCCGTAGCCGTCGGCCATCGGGAACGCGCCGGCCCGGTAGCAGGCTTCGAGGATATCTACCGTCAACTCCATGGGCGTATGTTATAGCCGTGGGCCGTCGTCTTTCAGCCACCGGGTCCGATCCCGCGCCATTCGCGCCCCGACGCGCACCCGAACGGTCTAGAATGGGCCTGCTTTGAACGAGATGGACCGCCCGACGGCGAACTCGGCCCGCGCCGTACGCACCTACCCCGTCGCCCCCGAGCGCCTGCTCTCGGCCGTTCGGCGGGCCGTCGAAGGACTCCCCCGCTGGAGCCTCGAAGCCTCCGAGGGGAGCGAGGTGCGGGCCGTACGCGCGACGCGCCTCTTTCGCTTCGAGGACGACGTAACGGTGCGCGTTTACCCCGACCCGGACGGCGCCCGGGCGGAGCTCACGAGCGCCTCCCGCGTGGGCAGGGGCGACCTCGGCCAGAACCCCCGCAACCTCAAAGAGCTACTGCGGGCCATCGACCGCGAGACGGGCGTTCACCGCTAACCTCCCCGGACCAACGTACCTCCGCGGTTACAACGAGAGACCGGTCGTCCGGAGCAAGTCGCTCCGCTACTCGCGGATGTCCTACAGGATCTCCTCGTTCGCCTCGCAGGAACGCGCATAACCATCCGCCGCTCCGACCTAAGGTGACGGCTAGGATGCGTCGGGGACGCACACCGGCGAACGGGTTTTCAGAAGATCGGGTGTCTTACGGTAGGCACCCGCCAGGGCGACTTCTAGCACTCGGAGGATGGGTTTTCCTCCCCCGGCGCCCCGTCCTGCCCGGGGCTCGTGGGGGCGTCGTCGCGGAAGTTCTCGAGTGTCCTCTCGTTCGCGGGCTCGTCGGGCACGAGCACCGCGTCCCCGTTCGGCAGGGTCTCGGGCTTTCCCTTTAGCTGGAAAGATCTCATCCCGCCTTCCTCGCCGCGTCCCGCGAGCGCCCGTCCGAGGGAGATCGTCTGTACGATTCCCAGGTTCGTGTCGACGTTCTCGTGCATCACTTTGACGATGCCGGGTAGCCTGGTGATGGTGTTCCACCCGAGGGCCTGCTGGCGCAACGCGGCGACCAACCGCTGCTGCCGTTTTATGCGTCCAAGGTCCCCGCAGGCGGTGCCCCGGTAGCGGGCGTAGGCCAGCGCCTCCAGCCCGTTAAGCTCTTGTCTTCCGGCGGGTATGTACACGCGGCGGCCTTCTATGCCGAGCGTTATCGGTTCCTCCACCTCCAGCGTGACGCCCCCCAGGACATCGATCCCCTCCTCGAAGCCCCCGAAGTCCACGATGGCGTAGCGGTCCGCGGAGATGTCGGTCAAATTCTCCACCACCGCCGCGGCCTGCTCAACACCGCCGTAGGCGTAGGCCGTGTTGATGCGGTCTTCGACCCCGGACTTCACCTCCACCAGGAGATCCCGCGGCACGGAGAGCAACTGGACCCGCCCGCTCCCCGGCGAAACCTGGGCGAGCATCATGGTGTCGGACCGGCTGGGGGCGCCCTCGGCCTCGCTCGGCCGCCGGTCCACGCCCAGGATCAGCACGTAGAGCGGCTCGCCCGACGCGGGTGGCGGCTCCGGCTTGTCCGATGCTTCTTCCTCTTTGGACTCTGTGCCGTCCTGATCGCCTGTAGTCTCGGCCCGCGCTTCGGCTCTGGTCTCTTCCGGCTGGGGCTGCGAGGAGCCGCTCCCCGCGGACAACACTGTCCCCTCGGCGAGGGGCCTATCCGCCGCGAGACCAGGCTCCTTCTCCGCCCCGCCCGAGGAGCCTCCACTCGCGAGGTCTTCGTTGGAGGGCATGAGTGAAGGCAAGGACACCCCCGTCTGGGCGGCGACGCCCACCATCACGCCTACTAGCACCGTGAGCATGGCCAGCCACCGCTTCCTGCGGTGCGCCGTACGTTGCCGCCCGCGCTGTGCGGACCGCATCTGCTGATCGACGGTACGGTACTGGTCTTCTCTCCGGTACAAGCTTTCTCTCTTTGCTGCGCCCTCTGGCGCCAATAGATCTTCTACTCGCCCGCCACGGGCGTAAGCGTTTACGTCGCTGCAATGTTCCTTCTGGCCGACAATAATAAACGATTTAGGTCGTGCGGGAGTCTACTACAGGGCAGCCTATCGGCCCAGCGCCCGCTTCCGGCCGGGCATCATGCTTCCCGGCGCCGCCCTCGCCCGGGGGATCACGGCCTCGCCGGCCCCGCGACCGATCCTCCGGGAGACTGCGGCCTGCCGGGCGGGCTTCCAGTGTGGCTCTTGAGCCCGCCGGCGCGGGTCCAGGACCGTGGCTGACTCTTCTTCCGTGAGGGCGTAGCCGTGCGCCGCGAGCGCGGCCTCCGGGTCCCTGCGGAGGTCCGACAGGAAGGCCTGGTCGGTCGACGCGCGGGCGGCCAGGCTCCGCAACACGTCCTCACGCACAGGTTTCCCTCCCAATGTGTCGGGTGTTCATTCGGTCCTGCGGGCGAAGATCAGATGCGAGCTTCGTCCAGCCACGGGCTCGTACTCGATGGCCCCGTAGCCGGCCTCCAGG
>JALZNL010000406.1 GCA_030857715.1 Actinomycetota bacterium
GAAGATCGACGAGATCCGCTCCGAGGCCAAGGAGCTCATAGGCGAGGCCGTGAAGTTCGCCGACGAGAGCGAGGAGCCCGAGATAGACGAGCTCTACACGGACGTTTACTCCGGCGCCGACGAGTACATGGGGGAGGAGTAGTGGCGGAGACAAAGACCTACCGTGAGGCTTTGAGAGAAGGCATGGTCCACGAGATGGAGCAGGACGAGTCCGTCGTCCTCATGGGCGAGGACATCGGCGTCTACGGCGGCACCCACCTCATCACCGACGGCCTCATAGACGAGTACGGCCCGAAGAGGGTCATGGACACGCCCATAAGCGAGGGCGGCTTTACGGGGGCGGCCATCGGGATGGCGATTATGGGGATGAGGCCCGTCGTCGAGATGATGACCTGGAACTTCTCGTTCCTCGCCTCCGACCAGATCATCCAGAACGCCGCCAAGATCCGCTACTTCTCCGGCGGCCAGGTCGAAGTGCCCCTGGTCATCCGCGGACCCAACGGCGGCGGCGTCCAGCTTAGTGCGCAGCACACGCACTCCCTGGAGAACCTCTACGGCCACTTCCCGGGCCTCAAGGTCGTTAGTCCCGTGACGCCCAACGACGTGAAGGGCATGATGATCACGGCGATAAGGGATCCGAACCCCGTGATCTTCCTCGAAGCCGGCGCCCTCTACGGCACGAAGGGCGAGGTCGAGGAGGGCGATAACGCCGTCGAATTCGGCAAGGCCCGCGTAGCCCGCGAGGGCTCGGACGTAACCCTAATCGCCTATGGCCGCCAGGTGAACCTGTGTATGCGGGCCGCGAATACTCTGGAGGAGGAGGACGGCGTGAACGCGGAGGTCATAGACCTACGTTCGATCCGGCCTTTCGACGAGGACACCCTCGTCCAGTCCGTCGAGAAGACGCATCGGGCGGTTACGGTGCAGGAGCAGTGGCGGTGGTTCGGGGTTGCGAGCGAGGTCGCGGCGATCATCCAGGAGCGAGCCTTCGACTCGTTGGACGCGCCCGTGCAACGGGTGAGCGGGGCCGAGGTTCCGGCGCCCTACGCCAGGAACCTGGAGCTTGAGGCCTTCCCGAGCGAGAAGCAGGTAACGAACGCGGCCCGTCGGGCGCTTTACATAGAGGAGAAGTAGGATGCCCGAAGTCATCATGCCCAAGATGGGCGACGCGATGGAGGAGGGGACCCTCCTCAAGTGGCTCAAGAGCGAGGGGGACGACGTCTCCGAGGGCGATGCCATCGCCGAGATCGAGACCGACAAGGTCACGCTGGAGCTTGAAGCCGAGGACGCCGGCACCCTCGCCCAGCTTATAGCCTCGGAGGGCGACGAAGTCCCCGTCGGCGGGGCCATAGCCTTTATAGCCGGCGAGGGCGAAGAGGTCCCCGAGCGTGGCGGCAGCGAGGCTGCCGGCGGCGAGGCTGAAGCCGAGGAGGGCGGGGACGATGGAGGCGGCGCCCAGGCGACCGCCACCGAGACAGAGGAAGAGGAGGAATCCGAAGGCGGCGCGCAGGCAGAGGCGCCCTCCGGCAACGGCGCGGGCGGCAACGGGCAGTTCAGAGCGTCCCCGATCGTGCGCCGGCTGGCGCGGGAGAACGAGCTCGACCTCTCGAAGATAGACGGCTCGGGACCGGCCGGCCGCATCGTCGAGCGCGACGTGAAGGCCGCCATGGAGCGCGGCGACGCGAAGGCCGACGGCGGGGGCGGACAGGCCGATGGTCAGGCCGGCGTCGCCGCGCCCGAGCAGCCGACGGAGGGCCAGGCCCAGATGCAGGGCTTCCAGCCCGCGAAGCTCCCCGAGCCGACGGAGGCCGAGGGCACGCAGCTCGTCGAGCCCACGCGCATGATGAAGGTCATCGGCGAGCGGATGACCGAGGCCAAGCAGCACGTCCCGCACTTCTACGCCACCGTAGAGGTGGACATGAACAACGCGATGGCTTTGAGGAAGCAGCTCAACGCCCAGCTCGAAGAGGAAGGGATCAAGCTCTCCGTCAACGACTTCGTCATGAAGGCGTGCGCCGTGGCCCTCCGCAATCACCCGAACCTCAACGCCATCTACACCACAAAGGGCGTCGAGCTCCACCAGAAGGCGGACATGGCGATGGCCGTCGCGCTCGACCAGGGGCTCATCACCCCCGTCATAAGGGACGCGGGGAGCAAGGGCCTGGCCCAGATATCCCGCGAGTCAAAGGACCTCGCCACTCGTGCAAGGGAGGGCGGCCTCAAGCCCGAGGAGTACCAGGGCGGGACCTTCACCGTCTCGAACATGGGCATGTTCGGCATCGAGAGCTTCACGGCTATCATAAACCCGCCCCAGGCGGCCATAATCGCCGTAAGCTCCATCGTCAAGCGCCCGACCTTCGACGAGAACGACGAGGTCGTCCCAGCGAGCATGATGAAGCTCACCCTCTCCGCCGACCACCGCATAGCCAACGGCCGCGACGGCGCCATGTACATGGCAGAGGTACAGAAGGTCCTCGAGAACCCGGTTCTGTTGATGGTGTAGGGGAGCAACGCAAAGCGCCCCTACAGGCATCAGGTTTCAAGAGCCCTCGGCGACGGTTGGGGGCTCTTCGCGTTGCCCGTGTCCCGTGGGTTAGGATGTAGGAACTATGGTGAGCGGTCTACCGGACGATTTGCAGGCACTCCTGGGGCAACTGGACCGGGAACTTGCGGCGCTGTACGGAGAGCGTTACCAGGGTTTGGTGCTTTTCGGGTCTTACGCGCGAGGGGAGGCGGACGAGGGAAGCGACGTGGACCTTCTCGTCTTGCTCGAAGGTGAAGTAAAAAGGTGGAAAGAATACTTGCGGGCCGAGCCGATCACCTGGCCTCTGTCGTTGGAGTCAGGCTACGTACTCTCGTTGATGCCCGTCAACGTCGAAGATTATCGGAGTGCCTGGAAACCGTTCCTCATGAACGCCCGCAAGGAAGGTATGCTGCTCTCGTGAGCGGCGCCATCGAAGAGGCCCGCGCCTTTCTCGATAAAGCTGGAAGATCCTTTAACGCAGCGGCGATGCTTCTACAGGCCGGACACACGGATTTCGCGGTTTCGCGGGTGTATTACGGTTGCTTCTACGTGGCGGAGGCCCTGCTGCTAACGGAGCGTTTGAGTTTCTCGCGTCATAGCGCGGTCATCAGCGAGTACGGACGCCTGTTTGCCAAGACCGGGCGGCTGGACCGCCGGTTCCATCGTCTTCTCCAACGTACGTTCGCCGCCCGCCATTCGGCCGACTACGACACCAACGTGGATCTGGATACTGCCGAGGTTAGTTTGTGGCTCGAAGAAGGCAAGATTTTTCTCGATGCTGCGAGGGAGTACCTCAAAGGTCAGGACCCGGAAGATACCGCCGAGCAGGGGTAGATCCAAGAGAACACTAGCGT
>JALZNL010000407.1 GCA_030857715.1 Actinomycetota bacterium
GCGGAGGGTGTTCGGTGGGTAAGGTCGGACGAGGGACGGCGGGCGCTAGCCCAACGGCAGGGACGCGAGCACGGGCACGAGCGCCGCGAGCACGGCCGGGGACGAGGCGGCACATCGGAAAAGTGGCCTCTCTTCGCCCCGGTCCGATGGGCAGGCTCACAAAGGAGCGTAATGCCTTCGCGGGGTATCATCCGGTTCTCATGTGCATTCCTAGACACAGAAAAAACCATAGCGAACTTCTTGGAACTTCGCGCAGGCGAGTTCGGAGAAGGCCCCTTCTGCGAGGTTGAGTGAACAGGGGCTCTAGGCGCCCCCGAACCGTTCTATCGTGGCGGCCGATCTCGACGAGATCGGCCGCCTTGCTTAGCACCTCGTCGGCCCCCGCCTCCTTGGCCCGGGCGTGGTCCGCCGGATCCACGCTCACGGTCAGCACGGCGACCGGGACGCCGGGACGGGTCTCGCGCATCTCGTCTATGAGCCCGATGCCCTCGCCGTCGGGCAGGTACAGGTCCACCATCGCAACGTCGAACCCCTCGCCGCCCGACAGGAACCGGCGGCACTCGGCCGCCGAGCCGGCCCTGCCCACCACCCGCAGGCCCGGCTCCCGGTCCAGCAAAAACGCGAGCGCCTCGCCGAAGGCCCTGTGGTCCTCTACCAGCAGTACGCGAGGCATTTACCCTCCCATCTGTTTACCAGATTATCCTACCCAGTACCTCCCTCCTCGTGCTCCGCCCCTGGAGGCCCGGCCCACAAGAGGCCGCGGCTCCGGCCCCGTGGCTCGGTGAACCCCACGTGGGTTCGGGACGTTCGTCGGCCCCCTTTGAGGACAAGAACCCGTTCACCACGGCTCCCACCATGAGGCACGTTGGCTCCCCCGACCTGTCGTCACCCGCTACGAGATGACCGCCAAGAGCTACCCAGCGATGCCCACCCTCGCGGTAATACTCGTGTGGTCTCGACCTTGCGAATGGGCTCTAGCGCGGCAGGAACTTCTCGAACTTCTCCTTGAACGCCTCCGGCGTGGACTCCTTGAACCCCGAGTCGCCAGCTTCGAGCGCGGAGGCCAAAGCTTCCTCCTGCTCGGGCCTGACGTGGGAGAGGGGCACAGGTGGCACGTCGGGGTCGGTGACCGCCTCGAGCACCACGGGCCGATCGGCGGAGAGGGCCTCTTCCCAGGCCCCCGCGACGTCCTCGGGTCTTTCGACGCGGATGCCTTTCAGACCGAGAAGCTCCGCGTAGCCGGCGTACGGGAAGTCGGGCAGCTTCTGAGAGGCGGGGAACAGGGGGTCGCCGGACTCGACGCGCTGCTCCCAGGAGACAAAGGAGAGGTCGCGGTTGTTCAGGACGAGCACGACGAGCCGGGGGTCGTCCCACCGCTCCCAGTGGTTCGCCATGGTGAGGAGCTCGGCGTTGCCGTTCATCTGCATGGCCCCGTCGCCCACGAGGGCTACCACGGGACGGTCCGGGTGGGCGAACTTGGCGGCGATAGCGTACGGCACCCCCGAGCCCATAGTGGCGAGCCCGCCGGAGAGCGACCATCTCATGCCCCGGCGGAGCTTCACGGCCTGGACCATCCAGCTCACCACGGAGCCCGAGTCGCCGGCCAGGATGCAGCCGTCGGGCAGGCGCTCGGAGAGCTCCCAGAAGACCCTCATGGGGTTCAAGGGGTCAGCGTCCGTCCTGGCGCGCTCCCCGGCAACCCCCCAGAAGCGCCTCACCTTGCCCTCGATCTTCTCGCGCCATGTACGGTCCGTCTTGCGCCTGAGGTGCGGGATAAGTGCCCTCAAGGTTTCGGCGGAGTCCCCGACGAGGTTGACCTCCATCGGGTAGCGGATGCTCAGCATGCGGCCGTCGATGTCGATCTGCACGCCTTTCGCCTGGCCCAGTTGGGGCATGTACTCGGTGTACGGCATACTCGAGCCGACCATGAGGAGCGTGTCGCACCCCATCATCAGGTCCCAGGAGGGCTCCCGGCCGATCGGGCCGATCCCGCCGGTCACGAACGGCAGATCGTCCGGCACCGCCGCCATGCCCAATAAGGCCTTGGCCACGCCGGCGCCGAGGACGTCGGCCACCTCGATCACCTCGTCCGTCGCCCCCAAAGCGCCCGCGCCGACCAGGATGGCGACCCTCTCGCCGGAGTTGAGCACCTCGGCGGCGCGCAGCAAGTCTTCCTCGAGGGGCACCACTCGCGGCTCCGAGTACCCGGCCCCCGAGAAGATCGAGCCGTGCGCGTGCGGCGGCTGCTCGACCGCTTCGAGCTCCTGGACGTCGTAGGGCACCACCAGGCAGGTGACCGTCCGCTCGGCCTTGGCGATGCGGAACGCCCGGTCGATCAGGTGCCGCGCCTGCGTGGGGTCGGCGAGCACGTGCACGTACTCGTTGGCCACGTCCTTGTACAACGAGGGGAGGTCCACCTCCTGCTGGTAGTCGCCCCCCAGAGAGGCCAGAGCCTGCTGGCCGACGATCGCCACCACGGGCATGTGGTCCATCTTGGCGTCGTAGAGGCCGTTGAGCAGGTGTATCGCCCCCGGCCCCGAGGTCGCCAGGCACACCCCGACCTCCCCGGTGAACTTGGCGTGGGCGCACGCCATGAGCGAAGCCATCTCCTCATGGCGCACCTGGATCAACTCGGGATCGTTTCCGGCCCGGTGCAGGGCGCCCATGATGCCGGTAATGCCGTCCCCCGGGTAGCCGAAGATCCTCTTCACCCCCCACTCCGAGAGTCGCTTCACCAGAAAATCGCCGACGGTCTCGCTCATGAAGTCTTCCTTCCTTGGAAATCTTTGTCGGGACGGGGGCTCGCCCCATACCGCTGCCGGCACGGGGGCCGTCGCCCTCGTCGTACCCGGCGTTATTCCGGTTTGCGCGGCATCCGAAACCCGCCACCGTGGCCAGGAAAGAGATGGGCATACCAGCGTACGCTATCCCGCCAAGCGGTTCGTTCCAGACCATTGGACCCGGATAAGGCGAGAGGCCATAGTAGAGGCTGGTAAAGCCGAGCATAGGGCGGTGGCTCTCTTAATGGGATCAAGGAGGTCGAGTAGCCGAGCGGCCCTCATTGACGCCTGGCCAGGTACACGCCCGCGAGGGTGACGGCCCCGCCGACGATCTTCTCCGGCCCCAGCACCTCCCCGAAGAAGACGACGCCCGAGGCGACCCCCGTGAGGGAGATCAGGTACTGGTAGACCAGCACCCGGTTGGCTCCGATGCGTGAGACGCCCCTCTGCCAGGCGGAGAAGGCGAACGCCGTGGCGAAGACCGCCGAGAAGGCCACCGCCGCCCACGCACCCACACCCACGTCCCCCCACGCCGGCCCCACGAAGAACGGGACGGGGAGAGCAGCAGGACGATGGGGCCGCCGAACAGTAT
>JALZNL010000408.1 GCA_030857715.1 Actinomycetota bacterium
GCCGAGGCGGCGCCACCCGGGGTTCCACCGGTGGCGGCCGCAACGGGGAGGCTCTTCTCGGGGGCGGAGCCGTGCTCTTTCTGCCACTTCTCGCTCCGCGGGCGGCCCCAGCGGTAGTAGGCCGGGAGCGCGAGCGGCCCGAAGTAGAGGGCGGTTATGGGCCACACCACGCCCATAAGGCTCGTGCGCTGACGGTAGCCGCGGCCGTAGATATCGTAGAGGATGGCGACCGCGCACAAGAGCGCGAGGCCCACGAAGACCCAGGAGACCGCCGTCAACCACCCGGGGATCATGTTGTCCATGTTCATATTCATACTGCGAACACTCCCTTCTCGAAGCTTGCTCTCGCTGGGATACCCCCAACATTCACCTTACGGACTTCCGGTCGTGCGCCCCGTGCCCGACCCTTTGTCGATCCGAGACGGTCCGTCGACCGCCCGCGCTCAGCCATTTCGGGCCTCCCAGCTCTCGCCGCCGTCCTCGGAGCGGTACACGCGCGCCTCGGTCCCGTCGAGCACCCCCGCGTAGACGATCCGCGGGTCGTCGGCAGCCACCGCCACCGTAGAGATGCCCTCGGGCAGCCCTCCGTTCAACGGACGCCAGTTCTCGCCGCCGTCGGTGCTCCTGGCGACCCCGCCGTTCGCGGCGTAGAGGGTGTCGGGATCTTTGAGGCTCTGGGAGACCCACATCGCCATGCCGCCCGGTATGGTGCCGAGCTCGATCCAACCCTTTCCGCCGTCTTCGCTTTTCACGAAGCCTCCCTCCATCCCGGCCGCGTAGAGGGTCTCGGGATTGCGGGGGTCGACCAGGATCGGACCCATCACGCCGACCTCGGGGTTGGCGCTCTCCCAGCTCTCTCCGGCGTCGGTGGTGCGGAGGAGGCCCGCACCCATGACCGAGGCGTAGAGGGTGTCCGGGTTGCGCGGGTCCATGCCGAGGCCGTGAACGTCGGTGGCGGGCAGGCCAGAGTTGTCCTGGCTCCAACTCTCGCCGCCGTCCTCCGAGCGGTAGAAGCCGGGGTGGCCGCCGGCGTACATCTTCTGCGGGTCGGTCGGGTCGATGGCCCATCCCATCGGATCCGTCCCTTCGAGGTCGGACACCTGTTGCCACGTCTTGCCGCCGTCCTCGCTGATGGCCGCGCCCTCGTGTCCGCCGACCGTCACCCGGTCGGGGTCCTTCGGGTCGACCGCCATCGAGTGGAGGTCGCCGCCCACCACCGGCCGCTCGACCGCGGCGGAGTTGGATGGCCCGCCTCCGGGTCCGCCGGCTACGAGGATGGACGACGCCGCCAGCGCCGCGAGCGCGACCACGGTCACCGCTCCCCACAGCAGCAGCGACGACCGTCCCGCCTTCACGCCCTTTTTCGTCGTCTTGCTCACGTTCTGGTCGCTTTCTCGTCTTCCGGCGAGGGTCGGACCTCGTCCCGCTCCAGCGCCGCGATCTCCTCGTCCAGGACGGCATGCTGAGACTTCAGCCGCGCGAGCCTCGCCCCAGCCGCGAGGTCGGCCTCGTCCTCGTGCGGTGTGCCCTGGCCCCCGTGCATAAACCTCATCATCAGCAGCATGGAGACCGGGCAGGCCACGAGCAGTACGTACGGAAGTACCGCCACCATACCGCCGGGGGCGAGCACGTAGATACCGAACCCCGCCGCTGCCAGCACGGCGAGCGCCATCCAGCCTAGTCGGTTTCTCACCATCTTCATTCGTTTCCCTCCTTGAGGTGGTCCAAGAATGCTTGTCGCCGGGTGCGCCGACGGCCATCCAGAGTACCGGGCACTAGAGCAGGAGCGGTCCCGGGTCGCCCCGCACGGCGCAGAGTGCGCCAACGAGGGGCTACGGATGGTTGTCTAGCGGCTCAGCAGAACCGGGGAGGGGGTGGTTCCGGCGCCAGGAAGAACTGCGCGGGCAGCAAACGTTCGTCGGAGAGACGGCGCCCGCGGTGCACCGCGAAGGCGAGGACTCCCGCGGAGGAGACCGCGAGCACGGCGCTCAGGCACAGCCCGGCGAGACCGGTGGAAGACCCTGACGACTGCGTCGAGGTCTGCGCGGCGTACGGGCACTCGCCCGAATGGCACATCTCCATCGCCCCCAGGTAGGGGTAGAGCGCCACGAAGAGGGTTACGAGGATCGCCAGAGAGAGCAGGTGTGTCCGTCGCACACTCACAGCGACCGGAGTATACAGCCTCTCGGCGGGGGAGGCGGCCAACCTTGCTCGTCCCGCCGGGAGATCGCTCGTCGTTTCCACTACGGGCTCGTACCGTCTTGCCGCTAGCTCTTCTCTGCCGCCTCGATCTCTTCCAGGTAACCCTCCATCAGCTCTATCTCGGCCGTCTGCTCGGCGATGATCTTGCGGGCGAGGTTCTCGAGTTCGGGATGATCGGCCTCATCGAGAGCTTTCTCGGACATCTCCACGGCCATCTGGTGGTGCGGGATCATCATGCGCAGGAACATCTCGTCGGTCGCGTCGCCGCCCATCATCCCTTCCATCATCCCGCCGCCCATCATCTCGTCCATCATTCCAGCGGGCATCCCGGAGGTCTGCTCTGCGTCGGGGTACCACTCGTCGCGCCACGCCTGCATCTGCTCTATCTGACCGGATTGGCTCTCCTCGACGTTCGCGGCGAGCTCCCGCAACTCGGGCCGCTTCGAGTCTGAGATCATGTGCTCAGAAGACATGATCGCGCCCTCATGGTGCATGGACATCCGGTCGATGAACTGAAGGTCGAACGGCTCGTCTTCGTCGAAGGAGTCCATCATACCCCCGCCGTTCATCATCGACCCCATGCCGTTCTCGCCGTCCATCATGGACATCATCGACCCCGTATCGTTGCCGTGGTCGCCCATCATCGGGCTTGCGTGGGCGACGGCGTAGGCCGTCCCGGCGCCCGCCGCGAGCAGCGTGGCGAGGGCCAGACCGGCGAACAGGCGTCTGATGCTCCGCATCCCTATACACTACCTTTCGTCGCGCTTCTCTCGCCTTCGAGGACCTTCAGAGACCTCTCGTACTCCTCGGCGTCTATCTCGCCGCGGGCGAAACGCTTGCGCAGGATCTCTTCGGCGTTCTCCTCCCGAACGCCTGAACTCCCGTTGCCGCCGCTTCTATTGGGGAAAATCCTGATCAGAGCCCAGGCCGCGAAGGCCAGGAGCCCGCCCCAGAACACCAAGGGCAACAGCATCCAGAGCCAGCCCCCGCCCATCATTCCGTCCATCATGGTTTTATGCTCCTTCTAAGTATCTCGTCTACGTACCGAGTGTAGGGGGACGACTTCAAGGGGGCGTCTACCAAAGATCAAGATCGGGTCAAGGTATTGCAGACTACCGGTCCGCGAGCGGCAGCGAGAAAGAGAATTTGGCCCCCTTTCCG